>NZ_JBIPMD010000023.1:0-25065 GCF_044369315.1 Silvanigrella sp. | reverse complement strand
GAAGTTTACTACAATCGTGTTAGAAAGCATTCGTCGAATGGATATCTGTCTCCAGTTATATTTGAAATAACTAGACCAATGAAAAAGGTCGGTTAATTGTGTCTATAAAATTGGGGGAAGATCATAATTTCATTATTCCATTTGCCTATTAGGTGAACTTTCCCAAATGAAAATGGATATTTTTTCTCTATCCATTTTTTTTGATCTTCTTCCATTACAAGAATTAATTCATAAAGCTTGACATGATCTATTGTTAATTGTTTTGCAATATGACCAGAAAGGTCTAGGTTTTTCTCATTGGCAACTTTGATTGAATTTAAATTCGCAGGTTCTCCAATCATTGCATATATGCCTGCAGAAGAAATATTAAAATTATCTAATTTAGAATTTTTTAAAATCTCTTTAAGCTTTATTTCAGCATAGGGGCTTCTACAAATATTTCCAATACATACCAATAAAACTGAATTTATTTTATTCATCTAAATTCTCTTTTTTAATTTTTAATAAATATTATTATATAATTAATATGCGTTTTTATTGAAAAATCCCTTGAATATTGTAAGAAATATAATTTTTATATCCAAAAAAACACTCCAGTTTTTAATATAATCCATGTTAAAATCAACTCTTTTTTGCATTTTTTCAACAGTATCCGTTTCACCGCGAGAACCATTTACTTGAGCAAGACCTGTGATACCTGGTTTAATAAGGTGTCTCTGCATATATAAAGTAACTAAATCTTTATAATACTCATTATGGCTTACTGCATGTGGTCTTGGCCCCACGATAGACATTTTTCCTTGAAGTACATTAATAAATTGCGGAAGTTCATCTAGACTTGTTCTTCTTAAAAAGCCTCCAATAATAGTTAGTCTTGGATCATTTTTTTGAGCTTGTTGTATCATATTTTTTTCAGGATGCATTTTCATAGATCGGAATTTGTAAACATTAAATACGTTACCGTAAATACCGTATCTTTTTTGTTTAAAAATAATAGGACCTTTACTAGTAGCTTTAATTGTAATTGCAATACCGATCATTAAAGGAGAAATTAAAATTAATATAAATAATGCGAGAGATTTATCTAAAATATCTTTTATAATAATAGATTTTCCTATGATTCTTGAATCTTCTAAATCTAAAATAGGGATATCTTCAATTTGTCCGATTGATGAAGTAATTACATTTAAAGCAAACATATCTGGCACATATCTTTTTGGAATAGGTTTATGACGTAATTCCCAAAGTAAGTCCTTAATTTCACCATCTAGACTGAGCGGTAAAGCAAACCAAATTTCTTCCACGGAATGCTCTTCAATCCATTTTGCTAGATCTTTTGGTTTATTATATATTGGAACACCATTAAAACTTCTTTGTTCAAATTCATTAGATTGTTCATGATTTATAAAGCCAATAACCCTATATCCTGTCCAAAGAAATTCTAAAAATCGAACATGTATTTTTTCTGCCATTTCTCCAGTGCCAATAATCAAAATAGATCTTGTATTAAAACTTCTTTTTCTTAAAAATCTAAGAGCAGTTAATAAAAGTAGTCTTGAAAAAATAAACATAAAAAATGAAGTAACAACAAAAACTGAAATCCAAGTAACTTTAAAAATAAATGTATTTTGATTTATAAGATAAACAATTGTTGAAAAAACTATAAAAAAGGAGATGTGTGCTAATATAATTTTTTTACATATTTGAATATAATTTGCTCTTCTAAAAGGAGAATAAACTCCGAAATAGGAAAGAAAAGGAAACATAAAAATTGAAACAACAATTAAATTTTTAAAAATTTGAGTAAAATTTAATACCTGATCTAAAACAAGAATTGATGATAAAACTTCGGAAATTGAAATTATAAAAATATCGGCTGATATAAGAAACAGGAAAAAGTAATAATAATTTTGCTTCAAAAAATTTCTATACATAATACACCAAAACAATGTTGTTAATATTTTATTTCAAAATCATGAGTACCATATTTTTATGTTTAAGTTCAAGTAAACTAGCAGTGTAAATAAATATAATTTCAAAATCAGCATAAGCTTAATAATACTTACTGAAGCACCTCTTGTAAACTTAATTAACATAAAGAAAAAAAATATATAGTTTTAAATCTAAAATTTTAAAAATACTAATATTTTTATTTGTAAATTTAAATATTAAAATTAGATTTCCTTCTTGTATTTATAACTGCACAAAAAAATTTAAAAAATTATATTTTTTTTTTATAAAAACTTAATACTTAAATTTTATTATTTATTTTTATAAATATTGCTACATATAAAATTTAAAATAGTTGATATATAAATTTATTATGCCATATAAATTATTATCTTAAATTTTATATTTATATATGTAAATTTAACTTCCCAAAAAAGAAAGAGGCAATAAATAAATTTTTATTGCCTCTTTCTTTTTTGGGATATAAAAAAACGTGAATTACGTTCTTGCATCATACCCACGGCGATTATAAGAACCCTCGCGTTTTCCTTCTTCACGAGGTCTTGCTTCATTAACTGTTAGAGGACGACCCATAAATGGTTTACCATTTAAGTTTTCTACAGCCTTGAGGGCATCATCTTCTTGTTCCATTTCAACAAAACCAAAACCTTTGCTGTGCCCTGTTTCACGATCTGTGACAACACGAGCGCTAGTAACAGCACCATAATTTGCAAAAGCTTGTGAAAGCTCAGCATCAGTACAACTAAAAGGAAGGTTTCCTACATATAACTTCTTAGCCATGAGACATGCCTCCAAGGAGCGTCCTCTTTATAAAAAGAGAATGAACGCAAAACTTCAAAATACACCAAGCAGAAACACCCCATTCGGTTTGATTTTTTTTAAACTTCAACCACGAATTGAGCGTGCTGGTGACATAAATACTACAAATCAAACAAGAAAAAGTCAATGTGTTTCACTTAGGAGAAGAGCTTGATGGATAAACAAGCTCCTCTGTAGAATCTTTTTCATTTAATTCCATTTGAGAGAGCTTGAATATTACTGTTTTATAATTAGTATCAGATTCATCTACCAAACTTAAATAAGTTTGCCATGATTTTTGAGCTGCATAAAAATTATGTCTCAAATTCTCAAGAACCCCATTTAAAAAATATAAGTGTGCTTGTGAAGGTGAATTGGCTATTGCTTTCATCAAAACATGATTAGCCAAATCATATTGATTACTTTTTATCAAACAATATGAATAATTATGTGCAATATAGGGATTCATATTATTTAATTCATATGCAGAATTAAAGTGTTTGCAAGCGGAATCATATTCTTTTTCATCGTAATCTATAATACCACTCCAAAGCTCGATATCACCATTTTTTGGAAATAATATAAGAGCTCTATTTAAAGTTTGTTTAGCACTTATTATGTTGCCGACACCACGATAGGACTTAATTTGTAAAACATACAAATAGGATAACTTTTCATTACATTTATCTATCCCTTTTGTTGCAACACTTAAAGCTAAAGAATAAGCCTTTTTATTATAATAATAATCACCAAGCACCATATAAATTGGAGACCATGTGTTAGAATATGTAACCAGTTTTTCTAAAATTTGGATAGCTTGATTCTCATCACCTTCTTGCAAATAAGCAATTGCTAAAATAAGTGATGCCTCCCTAAATGGAGACACTCCATAATCCTCATTAAGCGTTTTTGTCCTATTTCTTTCTAAATTATTTAAAATATTTTTATTTTTTTCTATTGCTTTTTGTGTATCTCCTCTTTGAAGATCATGAATCGTACTTGCAATAACATCAAGAATGCTGGGAATAGACTTAAATAATTCTGGGTCTAAAAAATTATCTTCTAATAATTTTTCCGTTTCTGTTTTAGGTTTTAAATAATTTAATATATCATATGGAGTAAATTTATCGCTCGCTAATCTTCTTTGCGAACGTATTGTAGATTCTGGATAATAGAAAAAAGGGCTGTAATAAGGTAAATTTAATAAGTCTGAATCTGCTTGAAATTCTGTATTATTGGTATCTTCTAATTCTTCAATTTTTTTTGTTGAAGAACATGAAATAAAAAAAATAAAGGGAATAATCCATATAAATATTTTATTTTTTATTTTCATTTTATACCTCCTGAATCAGAAACCTGACTCACTAATCCCATAGAAGAAGGTAAGTATTCTAATATAAACATTGATTTTTGATGATCTTGAATATTTGCTTGTGGAGAAACATTAAAATTTCTTTTAGAATATCGAGATAAAAGACTTGATAATAATAAATTATCATTAGATGAATTTTTAGAAATCGATAAAGCTCTATATAAATATTTTTTTGCTTCAGATTGCAACTGATTTGATTTTACTAAATAAATATCTTTTTTATCTTTATATTTATAAAGTTGAGAATAGGAATCGCTGATAATCAAACTCATTTTTCCTAATAGAGTACTTGTATGAGAAATTGAACTTTCTTGATTTTTATATTTCGATAAATAGTTTAATCTTTTCAGCATAAAATTTCTACTTATATCCATATTTAATATGTTCTTTAGATTTATTTCTGAAAAGTTTTTATTGCTATCCATCTCAAATTTTTCATTATCAAAATTATTTAAAGCGATAATTGCATCATTTGATAATGCCAAAATGCTTGAATTATTAATTTTATTTTTATTTAACAAATTAGATATATATTTATCAAAATTGGTTTCAGAATTATTTCTATTTTTAGATAAATATAACTCTGAAGTTAAAATACCAATAGTTGCTCTTTCTTTAATATAAGCAGAGATATTATTTTTTAAGGACAAATTTTTATAAATTTTAATAGCAAATGTATATTTTTTTTGTTCCAAAAATTTATCTGCTGCAGTTAGTTCTAATAGACCAACTTCATTTTTATCTATATTTTTTTTACTTTCTAAAATAGCTATTTTTTCAATAATTCTTGGAACGTTTTCATCTAACTGAATCAGGCTATAAATTTCAAAAGCCCTTTTTAAAGCAAATATCTTTTTTTCTAAATCTGGATATACATCATCATTAAAAGAAGATTTATCATATAGTGATGCTGCCATAGAAAACTGTAATGACATATCTGAAGCACGTGCTTTCCAATAAAAAATTTCATTTATTTTGCTATTATTTGGATAGGTATCAATAAAATACTCTGTAAGAGTTTGGACATGATCCCAGTTTTGAAGAAAAGCGAATTCATGAATTGAGATTAAAAGTCCATCACTAGAATTTAAATTATTTTTATAATTTTTTGACCATAATTCTAAAAATTTAGCTGAATTAACAAGCTCTCCTTTTTCCTTTAAATTACTTGCATGCTCTAAGGCTAATTTATAATTATTAATGATAATTACTTTATTTATTTCATCAGAAATTTTATTTTCTGATGAAATTTTTTCCAAAGAACCTGCCGCATCTGAAATAAATTTTTCTTTTGCACCCATTTTTATATATAAGTTTGCAAGAGCTAAAGAAACCTTATCTTTTTCTGCTTGAGACTGCTCCTTAAAATATAAAGGTGGAGAAGAAAGTATTTTTTCATATCGATTTCTTGCATTTTCATAATCATTTAATAATTCTGCTCGTTTTCCACATTCAAACAAAGAAAGCCTTGCTTGAGGATCGGAAGGAAAATGAGCAATAAAACCATCGACCGCTTTTTCATACTTTTTAAATTCTATGTTATCTGTAGAAGTGATATCCTCACTTTGCATTCGAGAAATATTTACCAATTGAAACCAAGATATTTTTAAATTATTTTGATCCAATGGGTGTTTAAGACTTTCTTCAGATGCATCCCAAGCTAAATTGTAATCTCCAGCCATCATTAAAGATTGTGCATAAGACTGAAATAAAACACCTCTCAAATCTCCTTCAAAATTTTCTAAAATTCTTGCATGATAAATTTCTGCACTTTTTAAAAAATGACTTCTTGATTTTGTTGAAATCCCTAAATTATAATAGTAACTTCCTGACTGTAATGAAAGATTTTGAATCATTGATCTTCTATTTTCTTCTTCCATTTCTGTCAAAATATACCTTGATTTCCATAATGAATCCTTTGCAATAAAAGCAGTACCATAATATGCTATTTCATTGTATTTATTTATATTATCTAACTTATTTAATGCAACTAATCTTGCTTTCACAAAATCAGGAAACAATCTTGTTGATAAATAATATTTTTCAATTGGAGCGGCGTATTTTTCAACATCAATAGAGAATCCTGCTGCTATATAATAATAAAATGAATTTATAATCATTTTTTTAGCAAAATCACCTGCCGCTTTATCTTGCGCTAAAGTAATATAAAAATTTGGATCTTTTCTTTCATATAATGATAATGCTCCCACTCTTATGACATCTTCTATTGCTATTTTAGGAAGAAGATTATGATATCTTCCTCTTTCTCTTGAAAAATCTTGAGCATATTCTGTTGCTAAAACATAATCCGCATTTCTATAGGAAGACCAAATTAACCTTAATTTTATTTCACCTATTAATAATGCATATTTATTTTCACTATAACCTATAAAATTTTTACTAAATTTTAATGCATTTTTATATGAAATATTTGCTTCACCAAAGTGAAATAATTCAAACTCAGCATCACCAAAACCAATATAAGATCTTATAATTTCTTCTCTATATTCTTCCGATTCTAATTTTATTTTCATAATATTATTAAAATATATTTTTGCTGATTGATATTTTTCGCTTTTTAATGCAAGATCTCCAGCAAATAAATTCATTCGAACATAAAGTCTTTTATTATCTTCTGAGTTGGTTAAAACTTTTAAACCATTATCTAATATTTCTCTACTCTTTTCAGCATCAGTTCTTTTAGTAATATATGAAAATAAAGCTAATTTAAAACAAGCTTCAGAATAGGGTAATTTACTATTTTTTTCTTTTATAATATTTTTTAATATTTCAATTGATTTATTTAGTTTTTCTTCTTCAATTTTATTATTTTCCTGAAGTTCATAATTATCAATTTCATCATAATTTTTTTCATTTGAATTAATTTCTCTTTTAAACTCTTCTTTCCAGGTTAAAAAATGTAAATCAAAAATATCTCTAAATATTTTTTTAATTTGCTGATCATTTCTAATATTAAACTCTTCTTTTCTAGTGATTAATTTTGTGTCATCATTAAGAATAGGAATAAAATAATTTTCTTCTGAATAAATTAAATTATGAATAAATATTAAAAAAATGAAGAATATTTTTTTCATCGCATTAAGTCCATATTTAAAGATTGGCGTAAAGAATTTAACCAATTACTTCTTTCTTCAGAAGCTTTTTTAATTTCTTCATCTCTATCCCTTTTTAAGTCATAAATACCTTTATTATGATCTGATAAAGATATATTTACGTAATCTTTAAATTCTTTTGCCCTTGGATCAATTTGATTAACTAAATCTTTTGAAATTGATCCATACTCATTTAAAATAGATTTTTTTAATTTTTCGAGTGTAATTTCTTCTTGAATCGTATGATTATTAATTTGTTCAACTTTATTTAATATTTCTCTTCTTTCATTAATAATTCTGTCTTTTATATTTGAAATTGCGATTAATAATTGCTTATAGGAAGAAAATAAATTATCCCATGAATTTCTTGTTGCTTCTAAAATTTCGTTATCCCCAATAGAATAAGCTTCTTCTCTATTTCTTAAATGAAGTTGATATATATTATTCATTGTTGATTCTACAATATTTGATTGTTTTTCAAAAACCAATGAAGAAGATGGTTTTAAACTCCTAGATAATTGAAAAATTCTTTCTTCTATAGTATATTTAATCAAATCTTTATACAATTTATCAAAAGCAAATTTTGAATAATTTTTTTCTAAAATGTCAATATCCTCATTTTCAGCTTTTTTTGGAATTTTATTATCGTTTAATGTAAATAAGTAATTAATACTTGACATTTCGGAGTTCATATTATTCATATTACGACTCAAACTTTGCAAAGCTCCTGGAAGCTTTGGATTATAAATTTTATCATCAATTTCTGATTTTAATTTATATTTACTAATATCATCATCCATAGAAATAAATCTTTTAATGAGCTCAAATCGATTTTGTTTAGCGAAATCGATTCCCGGTTTTTTCAAGTTCCAAAATTGATATTCAAGTTTATCTAAATCTAGAATAATTGTTTTAAACTCTTCTAATATCTTTTTTAATTTAGTAAGTGATGATATTGCTCTAACTTCTATAATACCACTATAGGTATATTCAGCTACATTAATTGCATTCGCTAAATCTGATCTTATTATAGAAATTTCATTATCTAAATGATAATATGCCCTTCTAAAGCTTAAAGCATTAGTAACTAATTCATTTTTTATTCCATACTCTTCTGCAAGGCTTGCTAAAGCTAAGATATTTTCAACACCTTCTTCATTTGATTTAGAATAATCACTTTTTATTTTTTCTAAAAATGAAATATCAGCTTCCGTTTCACTTAATAATTCTATTAGTTGAACTTCAGCTTCATAATTTCTTTTAGATGTTTTAGAAAGAATTTTAGCCAAAATAAACTTAGAAGTTTTTACTTCATTATTTCTTTCATATAATTTCTCATCTTTTAAATTTATTATTTCTTGATTTCCATACTCAATTGCTTCTTTGTATTGTCTTGCGCTTTCGAGGTAATTTTTCCTTAAATATAATACATGGGCATACTCTAAATGAGATTTTCTTTTTTCTTTTTCTAATAGTTCAATTCCAGTTATTTTATTTTCAATTAAAATATCATGATACCATGTTTCTGCCGCCATTAAATTAAACATAGAGGCATGAAAACGAGCTAAACAAAGTCTTGCAATAATTCTACTCATATCATCTTTTTCAAAATATTTTAAGTTTTCACCATATCCTTTAAAGTCACCAGAAAGAAATCGAATTAAAGACAATGCTTCTTCTTTTTTTCCGATTTCATACTTTAAAAGAGAAAGCGCTAAATAAGCTTTTGCAATATAATTGTTCCCAGATTTTGTATGACCAATTGCTTCTTCTAAATAACTTATAGCATTTATATTATTTAAATATAAATTACGGAGCGCAAGAGAAATATATATTGCACCCATAATCATATTTTTTGAATCTCTTTTAATAACAGGAGAATTGCTCCAAATAATTAAATTTTCTTTGAAATCTGAAAGAGTATTATTCTCTTTTCTAATTTTAGTTTCTTGCAAAAATTCCATTGAACATGATAATCGCCATTTATCTGGAAAAAGATCTTCTTCATATCCACCAATAACCAACATTTTTAAACATATATTATTTGTGACATTATGATTTTTAAGCTGACGATTTGCTTCAAATAATATTTGATTTGCCCAAGAAATATAACCCCTATTTCTTGGATCTATATATTGCATTTCTTTTTCAACGATATTTATTGCTATCAATGGATCACCCAGATAAAGATGATCTTGCGCTTTAAGTAAATTCATTTTTACACGAACAACATCATTTCTTAATCCAAGAGGAGATTTTTCTAATATATAATTATTAGATTCTGGGTCGGATACATTTGAAATATAAGATAGACCCAATATTTTTCCTTTTATAGAATTTAATTGAGTATCAATACTTCTTATTTTTTTCCATTGTAATACTCTTATACTTTCAACATCTGAAAAAATACTTTCTTCTGATGCAGAAAGTTCAAAATCTTTACTGTATGTATTTTTAAAAATAAAAAAGTGAATAATAAGAATAATTAAAATTTTTCTCATTATAAATTTTCCTTAAGCTCTTCTTTTTCTATTTCGAACTCAGGAATTTTTGTTAATTTATTTTGTTTTAGAATTAATTTTATATTATGTATAGCTGAACTTAATGTTCCTATAATTTCAATATTTTTATCAATTGCCCATTTTCCTTGTGGTAATACATAAGGCCAATTATTATTTAATTGGCCAACTAGAGCATGAACTTTAATATTGTATACTCCCACAGGAAGAGGGCCATTAAAAATGGGTAAATTGATATTTTTTTCAAAAAAAACAGGTTTTGAATAATGTATAATTGAAATATTATTCATGATTGCAGATAATTCTATAAATCCAAATTGAGAATTTTGCTTTTCATAATTTGATATAACTTCTATTTTAAGCTCAATTCGATCTTTAAATTTTGAAATTAAAGCATCTTGTAAAGATAATATCTTCGATCTCATTTCTTTATTTTTATCTTGAAGCTGAGATATTTTTTTAGATATTTCATCGGCGGTATTTATTTCATTATTTTCACCAATTATTAAATAGGGATCTGGCGGTAAATAATTTGTTTCTGCTTTAGCATTAAAACTAGTTATTAATAATAAGTATTTAAATATTTTTATTTGATGAAATGTATTTCTTTTTAAATAATTCATAATAACCTCGACATATTTAGTATTTCACTAAAAACGACTAGGCTATTGCATAAAAATTACTTTAAATGATGAGTTTTTGACAGATGAGTTTTTTCAAATCATTTTTATTCTATTAGTCATTGGATTTTCGCAGTTTTGAGAAAACTCATAAACAGAGTCTCTTAATTCTACAACGGTTCGTGCTCTCATAGACAATCGCCAAAAATGATGTCCAAACTGAAACCAACGAGCGCCTGTTGCAGTATAAAATCTAAACTTCTCTAAAATATACTCTTCATCTTGAAAATAATCAGCAAAAATAGAGATTAATTTTAAGCAAGCTTTTGCATACTCCGCTCCTTCTTCTTCTGGAGTATTTGGAGCTTTAAAACCTTCATAACCTAGGGGTGTTTCTTTATTGCCTAGTAATTCTGAGATTTGCCATAAAATCCAGGGGCGAGCTGTTGCTGCTCTTGCAATCATGGCTCCGTCCACTCCATATTCGTTTAATAGGCAGATAGCATCTTGAGCTGTTTGAATATCTCCATTTGCTATAACTGGAATTTCTAACAAATTTCGAACCTGAGATACGAGTTTCCAATTTGCATCACCACTATGTTTTTGCGCCCTTGTTCTGGCATGAATGGTAAGAAAATCAGCGCCCGCATTTTGAAGGGTTTCCGCAAATGAATATAGATATTCAAAATTTTCTTCTTCTGAAATACCTCCGCGTAACTTTACACTTACAGGAATAGGCGAATGTTTTTTAACAATACGAACAACATCTGCAGCATAATTTTTATCGCCCATTAATCGAACACCCCAATTGTGCTTTAATGTATGAGAAACAGGGCATCCCATATTTATATCAAATCCCCACGGCATTTTTGTCATAAGTTTTTCTATACTGGGAGCAATAAATCTTTCTTCATTTCCTAAAAGTTGTGGTATAAAATAAGATTCATTTATAGCTGTTTTTAATTCATTTGTCGTTTCTAATTTTTCATTCGGAATTTTTCGTGTGGAAAGCATTTCGGTAAATTTTAACGCGTTTATATTAGGTGGAGTATAGCTCTTAATCAATTCACGAAAAGCGACATGAGATAACCCAACCATAGGAGCAATAAAAAAAGGAAAATCAATCCTTAATTTTGCTAATCTAGAATGAGAAAAGATAGAAGAATGATTGCTCATGAAAACTCCAAAAAAAGCACGAAGCAGAAGGAATCAACTTCTATTATATTAGACAAAAATAAAAGCTATTTTTTGTTAGAATTAAAATTGAGCACCAATTTTTAAGTGAATTGCCCCTTTAAATTTTAAATAACCTGTAAAATTAGACTCTTGAATTCTAGTAACACAATTCGGCGGGGAACTAGAATTTAACGCCTCTGCTGGTGAAACGCACCCTGACGATCCAGAAGAAGGATCTTTTAAAGGATAGCCGTAGTCTAAATTGATAGTGGCATAGTTTCCTAAAATAAGGCGAAAACCTATTCCAGTAGAAACATAAGCTTCTTGCCAATATTGCTGAATAAAATTAAGGTTTTGAAAATTTACTGGGCTAGGTGTAATTAAGGAAGCGGCATCAGGTACACATTGAGTTGTAGAAGCTTGGGCAGCAGAAACTTGACTGTTCATTTGGGCATTTATTTGATTTGTTTCTTGCTGCGTAAAGTAATTTGCTGCAGAATCCGCAAATAATACCATTCCAAAAACTTCATTAAATCGATATCTTGTTTCTGCTTTCATATACAACAAATTTGTTGCGCCTAAAGAAGCTAATTGGGTGTTGCAATTTGCTACACCATTATTTGCATAATGAATCCATAACAAAGGACCTGGAGGTGTTCCAGATTCTGGGAAACCTCTAACGAGTGCAGCATCAGACAAAGTAGATCGCCTTGAAGCTGGAGGCGTTACAGTAGAACCGCTCTCATTTACGGTATCTGTTATAAATTTACCGCCAATAGAAATAGCTCCACTGAGCTTTTTATAAATTGGAAAAAAAGAATCCACAGAAAAATTATACCTATTAAACTGAACTTGTGATCCTAATCCAAATCGAGCGAATCCACCCTGTATATTATATAAAGATCCCGATGTAGGCCATGCAATATTGTTTCTTGTATCTAAAGTAATACTAGAAAGTAATTCTTTTATCGAGATAGAAGGACTTTCTATTGTTTGAACAACTGCGCTTTCAGAGCTTGTAGACTTAGAATTTTCTTGAATAATGGACTGTCTAAAAGTCCAGTTTAAATCAAAAAAGGAGGGTTTCCATTCACCACTTAAATTAATTGTAAAATATTCGCGGTTTGTAAGTGATTCTGCTGCAACTTGATAACCAAATGTCGAACTCATATCAATTGGAGTAACAATAGGACCTAATTTAAAGAGTGACTCAGAAAGACCTAAACTTATTTGCCTTCCTAATATTTGTCTTGTTTCTGATGAAGCAAATGTTTGCTGTTGCTTTTCTTGTGAAACAGAAGCGTTTGAAAAAAATCTTAAACCATCATCATTCAGTTTATTTAAAGTAAAATCTACTGCAAAAATATAACCACGATATGTTGAAAACTGTGGCGATAATCCTAATGAATAACCTGTTTTTGCTCGAGCATGTATTATTATATCGATACGTAAATCTTTTCTTTCCAAAGCCGAGTTATCTAATGCTTCAACATAAACTGAGGAAAACAAATCATGTTTCAAAATTCTTAATCTTGCATTATCAAAACTTTCTTGAGAAAAAACATTTCCTGATTCTAAATTAGATGAAGAAATGATGGCATTATTTTTTCCAATAATATCACTATCAACATAAATCTTACGAATACGAACGATGGGCCCAGGAATTATATTAAATGTTAAATCAATTTTTTTTATTTCAGAATTCGATGACACTAAATTTTGATTTATTAATATTTGATTATATAAATATCCTCGTAATAATAATTGCCTTCTTATTTCATCTATATAGTTTTTTCTTTTTAAATAGCTTAATGCAGCACCTGGTTCTAATATTAAAGCTAATTTCTTTTTATCAAATTCAATACCTTTAGGTATTCCATCAATTTTAATTTCATTAATTGTATACTTACTTCCCCTGTCTATTCTAAAAATTAAATTCATTTCTGATTTATCTTGAGAAGGTATAAAATCTGGCATTGCTACTTGAACATCAGCATATCCTTCTTCTAAATATAAATTTCTCAATTTATCTCTATAATCAGAAATATTATCTTTTGAAAAAGGGATTCCTGTTGAAAAAAAACCTTTTTCAAGTCCAATATACTCTAATACTTTATCTTCACTAACAGGAAGAATTCCTATAAAGTTTATTTTACCAATTTTTACAAGAGGTCCTTTTTTTAATAAAAATTTAAGTATTGTATTGCCACTTTTATCTACTATTCTTTCAGGTCCTGAAATATTTGGAAATGCATATCCTTGTTTTTGATAGAAACTTGTTAATATTGTTAATAAATCACTATCAGACATTAAAATAATATCTGAATAGGTTAGACCTTGTTTAGTTATTAAAAAATCTTGATTTAATAAGCCGCTATCCTGATCAAAAATTTGAAAAGTTGTTTTTGGCCCTCTATCAATTTGGAGAACAATTTTAGCACTTTCTTTATTAGCAGAATAAGAAATATCCTTTATCTTAACATTTGCTTGTAAATATCCCTGTTCTAAATAATTTTCTTTTTGTATTTCTAAAGTTTCTCTAATAGATTTAAAATCACAGATTGAACCGGTTTCTATTGGCACAGTTAAAAAATTTAGAATATTTGAAAAAGAATCCTCAATTAAAACTTGATCTACTCTACAAGGGTTCTTTTTTTCAATATTAAAATTTACTTGAACATATTCACTAGAAACTTCATTTACAGTAACTGAATCAATTTTGGCATTTAAATATCCATGCTCAAATAAATTTTTTTCTAATTTTTCTTTATCAGATTTTAAAACAGATTCGTTAAAAGGTTGCCCCTTTTGCGTCGATATAATCCTTAAATATTCTGAGGATTCATAATTAGAAAGACCATTCATAATTACTTCTTGGATGCGTTTAATTGTATTTGCTTTTGCAACAAATATTAATTCATTATCAACGGTGAGTAATTTTTCTACCTCAACATTTTGATACAATTTAGTTTCAATTAATTCAGAAATAATAGCTTCATCTAACTCATTTAACGGAACATTAGATAATGTATTTAACATATCTGAATAAAATTCTGTTTCTTTACCATCTACAAATAAATGAACCTCAACACTTTTTGCTTTTTCAGACGGTTCTACTAATTTGTTTCTACCAATCTGTGAAAAAACAAAAATATTAAAATTAAACATTAAGATTATGATAATATATTTTATAAATTTATTGACTTCCAAATCGAAACCTCAATCCACCTGTTAAATCATCTCTAGATTGTTGCTGTGTTGTAACAGATGGATTTGTCAATGAATAAGAACTAAAAAGACTAATCACATCATTTAAAAAATAATTTGCGTAAATTATTTGTGATGGCCCTGCATCTCCTGTTGGAGCTTGATAACTTACACCAAGATTGATTCTTTCTGTAACAGAACGACTTGCCGTTGCTCTCCAACTATATTGTCCATTTTGTGAAATAGGAACCACATTAATATTATCAACAAGACCCCCTGTTACCGTACTTAAGGTATTATTTAAAAAACCGAGATCTGCAACACCGCCACCAAAAAAAGAAAAAACACTCGTCGAAGCAGACAAAAGGTTTCCACTTGAACTTTGAGTTGGAATTTGCCCTGTTGAAATTATCGAAATAATATCTGTTTGATTCATTCTATCCCCATTTGGAAGATTTGGAGGTAAAATACTTAAATCAATTTTAGGATGACTGAATCTTCCATTTAAAGTTGCTGTAATTGTATACGAAGCAATTCTAGATTCCATTTGAATATCAATATTTGGATCATATTTTTGCATTTCAATAAAATTAAAATCACCTCTTTTTACTTCAAAACGACTTTTTAATAAAAAAAGATTTGCAGAATCTGTTGTAAAGTTACCTACCAAAACAGGGTTAGAGGAATCACCAGATAAGTTAACAGAAGGTGAGGTAGAAAATCTTCCCCGAACACATTGTGTTTGCATTATTAATGAATTAATTCCCTGAAAATTAACATTAAAGCTAGCAAAGGGATTATTTGATGCCAGTTGAGGATTTACATTATTTGTTATCGCAATAATTTGATTTGCAATTTCACTACAACCAATATCCTTAAATATTCTTAATTTTTTAAAATTAACATCGCCACTTATACTATATGGTTTTTCATTTCCTGAAAATAAAATATCAGCATCAAAATTTGTATCTACTAATTGAAATATTGGAATTTGTAATCTTAAGTCTGCATTTCTAGCAGAAAATTTAAAAAATAAATTGGGAGATTCTGGATTTTCTTTAAATAAAGTAGAAAAATCAATACTTCCTGCGCCATTAACAGTGCCAGTTCCTTTTGCGGCATTAAATGTATTTAGCTCAAGTTTATTTCCATTAAATTCTAGCCTTCCATATAAATTTGTAAAAGCAGGTTGATAGTTTTTAAGAGATAAAACTTTTGCATCTAATACTAATTCACCTGTTGTTTTTATATCATTTAATTTCCCATTTATATTAAATTGTCCATTTAAAATACCTTCAGATGGACCAAAAAAATCAGCCATTTGATCAACTTTATTTAAGCTTGCATTAATATATATTGAAGTATTAATATGATTTTCAAAGAAATTAATATTGCTTTTACCAATCTCAAACTTTCCTAATTGACCATTAAATGAAAGGGGAGCTAGTTTTAGTTCTTTGCCATCAAATGATATTTCATTATTGTTCGATAATTCAAATAACATTTTTCCTAATTGTAAATTTCCAGATTCAATAATTCCCTGTCCCTTCCAATTATGAATCCAATTCATATCATGAAAACTATGAAACGGGGTTTGTCCGTTCATTTTAATGCTTGCTGAAAACTGAGAAAATAAGCCATACTGAGCCCTTAATTCCTCTGTTAAAAAAGCTGTTGCGTCAAAATCTAATAAATCAATATTTAAAAATGACTGTCCCTGAATATTATTAGGCATAATATATTTTATTAATAATTGAATGCTAAATGATTTTAAATCAAAAATAATCTGTTTTTGATCATTTGGATAAGCATTGAAAGAAAAATCACCAATATGAAAATCATTATATTTAAATCTATAAACTTGAGAATTCATATATCCACCAAGATTATCCCATTTTCCTGTCATTTGAATATTTGAATTTAAAGAGCCCTGTATTTTTTTATCTTTATCATTTGAAAACATTCCTAAAGGAACATTATTAAATTTTGCTCTAAAAACAGCATCATCAAATGAAAAGCGAATTAATTCTATCAAAACAAAAGGCAAAGAGCTTGAAGATTCTTCCGCATTATTTTTTTCTTTTAATCCTGTAAAAGATAATAATGAATTAGAACAAACTCCAGAAATACAGTTTAAATTTATTTTTGATTTTTTAACTTCTCCATTTATTAATTTTAAATTATCAACTTCTGAATTTAAATTTAAATTCCAAGTAGAAAGATGGAGTAAAAGACCAGACATATTGACACTTAATTTATTTATTTTTCCTGAAGAATTATGAAAAACTGAATTTAGCCAATAAGAGCTTGAATAAGATAAAACCGATAAATCTGCTGCATCGGAATAAGCTACAATTTTAGAATTTAAATTATTATATTCAACATTAGCCTCTTTTAAATAAATATTTAAAAATTTTAATTTATCGCTATCACTTAGCACTATAATAGAATCTTTTGCCAAAACACCAATTGAATTTAAGCCTAATTTTCCTTTATAATTATGAAATTTTAAACCAAACATTTCTCCATCATTAGCTTCAGCTTCTCCTTCAAAAACAACATCAGTTGATCCAGGTTTTACAGTTACATCTCCTGTAAAACTACCAATTCCTGTTGTTTTAAATTTTAAAAAATAATTTAATACAGATAAATTTATTTGGCTTCCAATTAAATTGGTATTTACAGCTATTCCTTTATCTTGAGTAAAATCAATGAATCCTTTTTTAATATCAACTTCACCTTGATCTCCCAATTTTGCTTTTGTTATGTAGGCTTTAGTGTTATCCATAACAAGTCCCAAAACACTCGCTGTTAAGTTCAAATCAAAATCAATATTTGGAATAGGATCGCGGCCCACTTGATCAGGAAAAGATGTCACAATCATATTACTTGCAGAGCCTTTTCCATTTGCGAATAATTCAAAAACTTTTTTATGATCTGGACTTAGAATATATCCTGAGACAAGCATTTCTTTAGAATTCATTAAAAACTCTATCGGAGTAAATGGTACCCCTAGGCCATGAATTAATTCCGCAAATGAAAATTTAATAAGTTCTGCTTTATTTTCAAAATAAAATTTATCATATAACTGAAATATGCCTTTAGCTAAAATTTTACCTTCTTTTAAAGTTTTAATTTTTGCATTTGAATAATTAATTGTTCTATCTTTAAAATAAAGATCCGCTTCACCTGAGTATATGTCAAATTGTTTTAATTTAAAATCATTCCATTTTATTCTTCCATTGAAAATAGGTTCATCTGTAATTTTCTTTCCAGAAATTACAATACCAGAAAGAACGGCCCTCCCAGACGAACTCATTTCTAAAAGGTGAAAAACTTCTTTTGAATTCAAATCTAATTTTTTAACATTAGCTACATAAGTAGAATCAAGTATATTACTAGAAATAATTCCTCTTAAATCAGTATGTAGTTCAGCTAAATTGCTTTTTAATTCCAATTTTTCTATTAAAAAAGATCCGTCAGAAGCTATTAATAAATTAATATCAAGCAAGTTTATGGATACTCTATCATGCAGCCAAGGAAAAATGATTTCAGAGTCTGTTAAAAGAATATTTGATTTTAGAGCTGGTAATCCTTTTTGATTAACAGATTTTTTTAATTCTAAATGTGAAATTGTAATTTTTTGATAATTTTTTTGCTCTTTTGAGCCTAAGCTAAATTTCAAATTAATAGCTTCAATTTCAAAAGGAATATGATTCATATTTTCTTGAATTAATTTTGGAATATCTATGTCTTCATTATCATTTTTATTAATATTTAAAAATTCTGGTATGATTAATTTATTTGAGGAATCATAAGAAAGATTTAAATCACTGCCTCTTAATATAATTTTTTGAACAACAGGCATTCTTTTAATATAAGAAGAAAAAACATCAAAAGATATCGTAAGCTGATTTAAGCTTAACTTAAATTCTTTTAAGGAGTCATCTTTTTTTTCTTTTTCTTTAATATATACCTCATTAAGATTTAAAGACCCACTTAGAAAGTTTAAACTTAATGAACCTAACCCCAATTCTAATTTCTGCTTATTGAAGTAATTTATATTAATATATTCAACTATAGCATGTTGCACAGTCTGACTATTTAAAACAAAAAAGACAACAGCGTTAAAAGATATAAATGAAACTATTAAGAATATAATCACTCGTTTTAAAAACTTAATCACTAAAATTCATCCTTCGTAGAAGGTTTAATTTAACTTTTATGATAGCATTCGCTTTCATAAAGTGCGCGTGAGTTTTGACCTTATGCTCACACTTTGTTATGGACTACCCACCGTATTCTGTCGAGGAGGTTACGAAACATGGGATGGCTATCGCGCGAACCAGCAAAACTTCAAGATGTATCAGAGAAAAAATCTCTGCCAAGTGGCGTTTGGGAAAAATGTCCTTCATGCTCCGAAATTGTTTTAATATCTGATCTTGAAGAAAACCATCTTGTATGTCCAACTTGTAGCTACCACCATAGGCTACCTGGAGAACACCGCATTGAACTTCTTATAGATAATAATACATT
Source organism: Silvanigrella sp. (assembly GCF_044369315.1). Classification (NCBI taxonomy): domain Bacteria; kingdom Pseudomonadati; phylum Bdellovibrionota; class Oligoflexia; order Silvanigrellales; family Silvanigrellaceae; genus Silvanigrella; species Silvanigrella sp. The sequence continues at coordinate 5,753 of NZ_JBIPMD010000023.1, read as the reverse complement.
TTTTGAATGGGATCATACTTTATGCAGTACGAATCCACTTGAGTTTGATGATGGGCGCTCTTACCAAGACCGTTTAATAAATATGGCAAAAAAGACAAAAAAATATGACGCTATTTTAACTGGCGCAGGATTGATGAATGACAGACCAATTGCAATTGGTGTGTTAGATTTTTTCTGGATGGGTGGCAGTATGGGTTCTGTTGTTGGAGAAAGAATTCATAGAATGTTTGCAAGGGCTAGAAAAAATAAAATGCCAGTCCTTTTGGTAAGCAGTAGTGGTGGAGCCCGAATGCATGAAGGACTTATATCCTTAATGCAAATGGCAAAAACATCGGCAGCAATTGCTTTGCATAAAGAGGCTGGCCTGCCTTTCATTAGTATCCTTTGTGATCCAACTACAGGCGGAGTTGCGGCAAGCTTTGCTATGTTAGGTGATGTAAATTATGCAGAACCTAAATCAACAATTGGCTTTGCTGGAAGAAGAGTAATTGAAAATATTATTCGACAAAAGTTACCAGATAATTTTCAAACAGCTGAATTTTGTTTTGAACATGGAGTGGTTGATAGAATTGTGAAGCGTCCTGAAATGAAAGAAACGCTTACAAGAACATTAAATATTTTATGTGGCCCTATTGCTAAAAAGAAATAATTAAAAAGTAATTTTAAAAATATGACTTACAAATTACCTTCACTAAGTAATGTGAAAAAAAACTCAATTTTAGAACCTTACTTTGATAGAGTGAGAGGCAAAATTATTCCTGGAGCTCATAGACTTCAAATACTTTTGCAAGATTGGATTGAAGAGGGAATCTTTCAAATTCCATCTGTTTTAGTTACAGGAAGTAACGGTAAAGGTACAACATGTGCTTTTATAGAATCTATTTTGAGACATCATGATTTAAAAACAGGATTATATACTTCTCCTCACTTAATTCATCCAAATGAAAGAATTAGAATAAACGGAATTCCAATTAGCGAAAACATTCTGGAAAATAATTTAAATATTATTATAAATATTACAAAAGAAAGACTTCCAGATGCGAGTTTATTTGAAATTCTAACCGCAACTGCTTTACTCACTTTTTTAAAAGAAAAAATTGATTTTCTTATATGTGAAGTTGGTTTAGGAGGTCTTTATGATAGCACCAATAGCATATCTCCCTTAGTAAGTGTCCTTACAAGTGTAAGCTTGGAGCATACCGATTTTTTAGGAAAAACATTAAAAAAAATTGCCTCTGACAAATCATTTGTCTCAAGAAGAAATAAACCTTTTATTGTCAACAATATTTCGGAAGAAGCATTAGAAGGGTTATTGGAAACGACTCAAATTACGGGTGCAAATATTATTCATACCAAAGAAAAGTTAACTCAAATATTTGAATACCAAATAACTCACACATTAACTTCACAACCAAAAAATAACTTTAATTTTGCAAAATTAAATATAATTAATTTAAGAACTGCTTTACATACTATAGAAAGTATAAAAAACGAATTAAAACAAGTATTAAATAAAAATTTTGAAATTAGCCCAAAAATTCTTGAAAAATCTATTTTAAATACAGAATGGCCTGGACGTTTTGATATCAGAAAAATAAATGAAAGAACTGTTATTTTTGATGCATCTCATAACCCAGAAGGTTTCCAATATTTTGTAAATGAATATTTTCAATCTCCCTTTTCAAAAGAAAAATGCATTTTAATTTTTGCTAGTTTAAATGATAAAGATTGGAAAAAAACGATTTCTTTAATACCTGAAATTGCAGATTCCGTTATTTTTACAGAAATTTCATCTCAAAGATCTGAAATTTCTGAAAATATTTCAAATTATTTTAATATGTTTAAATCTAAGTATGATAGTATTTCGTGTTCATCAATTAAAAATTTAGATCTTGCATTAGAAACAGCTATGAATCAAAGACACGATTTACCTATTGTGATTACAGGATCCATTGCTTTTATTGGAGCTGCTATGGAACGTTTTGGAATTTCCTTTCATCGAGGAATTGAGTGAAAATAAAAAAGCAATTTATAAAAAAAACATTCATTATTATAAATCTTACTTTTATTTTTTCATTTATATTTAATAATAATTCACAAGCTCAAAGTATTCAAAATTCAAATCAATTACCAAATTGGTTATTTTATGATGCAGATGAAATTAAAATTAATAAAAATTCTGAAACTTTCAGTTTTGAAGGAAATGCTATAATTCTAATAGGAAATATTTATATATCTGCAAATAAAATAATAAGTCAGAAAAAAATTGGACTTATTACAGCCGAAGGTAATGTTAATTTAATAAATAACAAACAAAAAGCATTTGCATCAAGAATAATCTTTGATATAAATACAAAACAATTTAGAATGGATGATGCACAAATTTTTTCAGATCCTAAAGTCACTGAAGAAAAAGTGTCTGAAATTACTTTAGGTTTAACAAAAGCTGAGATAGCATTTGAAAAAGCAAAAGAAAAAAGAACAAAAGAAATTGAAAATGATTTAAAATCAATTAGAGAAGAATATTCAAAACTTTTAAATTTAAAAAATATAAAAAAAAAGAACGATACAGTTTATACTTCGCAATTATCTGAACTTAGAAGTAAATATAGTCGATTATTAGCAAGACTTACCCGTACACAGCTCCAACCGAATGCAATACTCGCATCCTTACCGGAGAAAGATCGAGAAAAATTAATAGAAAGAAGACAAGCTGTAGAAAAATTTAATAAAGACAACCCCGAAATGGTGGATCAAGTTGTTAACTTTTCAGCAATTAAAGGCTACGTTAAAGTAGCTGCTTCACAAATTATTCAAAAAGATAATAAAACATTAATTTTAAATAATGCAATAATAACTCCTTGTAACTGTAGCCCATATAATGAACCACCTATTTATGGTTTTAGTACTCAAGATGCTAATATAGAAATAGATAATTATATTACAATGAGAGATGTTACCTTTGATCTATTTTCAATTCCTGTTTTCTATTCACCTTGGTTAAAGTTTCCAATTAAAAATAAAAGAGAAACTGGATTTTTACCTCCTAATACATATACAAGTACAAATGCAGGTACAGCGACAACAGTTCCTTTATTTATAGTAATGGGACCCTATGCTGACAGTACAATTTCTTATGAATATTTTAGTAATAGTGGATCACAAATTACAGGTGAATTTCGTTTTCAGATAGAAGAAGATAGTCAGTTAAGAACAGAAGCTAAATTTATAAAAGACAAAAATTATCAAAATAAATGGGACACAAATAACTCAAATGTAAATAATACTATTGCACAAAGTTCTGATCCTGCAACACAATCTATGTATAATAGCTTTAGAGGAAATAGACTACAAGATAGATGGTACTCAGGTAGCTCAATTAATATTCCAATTCTTGAAAAAGCAGCCTTTAAAACAAATGCTGAATTTGTAAGTGATAATACTTATCTTTCTGATTATTCTAGCAACAATCCAAATATCAATCCAGCAGCCGCTGTTTATGGCGATACTTCTTCGGCATCTAGAAGATTTTTGAATCAAGAATTATCAACCGAATTTTATGGAGATAATATAACCATCTCTGCTCAAGGACAAACAACAAAAGACCTTTTCGCACCAGATGCATCAACAACTCCAGATAAAACTCCAAAAATAGAAATTGACATTCTCCCTGATCGTTACTTTAATTTACCACTAATATTTAGTAACAGCTCGACATTTGAAAATATTTCAAGAAAAAACCAACAAAATTTTATTCCAATTGCGCAAAATGTTTTTTCCCCTTTAGGTTCAAATCAAACAAGCAGCTATGTTCCTGGTGGCCAAAAAAATCCAAATGACCCATATGCTCAAGGTAACAGAGTATTTACCTCATCAACCGTATCTTTACCTATTCCAGCAAATGAATATGTAAATGCTAATATATCTGCAACTGCTGTAGGGACTCAATATTATTTTCCGGATTCATTTCCTTACCAAGATGTTCAGCCTTATTTGGGATATTTAATATATAAAGCTCATTTAGATGTTCCTTTATATTCCGCTTTAAATTTAATTAATGATGATAACTCTACTAAAGGAAAAATAACTCAAAATTTTATACCTTTTGTAGATATAAACCATATCCCATCCGTAACAAGAAGCTCAAATTATCCTAATACATACCAACTTTGGTATGACCAAGATAAATCAGTAAGTTCTTCAATTATAAATTTTGGAGCATCTCTTTCTTGGACTATTGAAAAAGAAGAATTTGTTGAATCAAAAGATCCCATTTCAAGACTTCCTATTAATGAAGAACCAGGTGTAGCAAATCTTAGTTTTTTTAACGAAATAATAAATGATAATAATTTAAATATTTCCTCTAATTCTAATGAAATTTATCAATTTTCATCTGACTCAAATGCATCTAAAATATTTGATTTATGGGCAAAAAAAGAATTAGATAATTATTATGAAAAAATTTCATCAAACGAATTTAAGCAAAACTATGTTTGGCCTTCAGGAAGCTATTATTCTAAAAACATTATTTGGAAAATGACTCCTTTATCTCTTTCTGTTTCTACAGGATATAATTTAATGGCAGATAAAACTGCGAATGAGACAAACTCTTTAGCAGGCCCAACCGTTTCTCCTGTTCCAGCACAAAAGTATACCGATATTTCTGCATCAGCTACGGTAGATTTAAATCCCATAATCCCAATGAAAGGTGTTTTTTCAACAACTTATAATCAATATTATCATAGAATTAATACAACAGCATTGTCCGTAACTGCAGAACTACCTTATGGTTTAAATATTTCTTATACAAATAATCAACAATTTGTTATTGATCCAACCAACCAAAACCAGAATAGTTTTATAAAAAAGACACAACAAACAGCCGGAGTCGCTTATACTCCTTTAACATGGTTGCAATTTGGTTATCAGTGGTCTGAAAATACAGACCCAACAGCCACAAATACGGATTTAAGTAATGGCAAAGCCTATGGTTCATCATATAATATATCCTTTTTAAATTTACAAAATTGTTTGGATCTTTCGATTGCAAGAAATAAGCCTGCTGGTGTTCCTGAAAATTTAGCGACATATGCTTTGACACTCACTTTTAGGTTTTTTGGTTATACTCAAACCACCCCACAACTTGGCGATTATATTAATAGAAATCTTACGAATTGAATTTTGTCTGAAATGCTTTACAAATCTTATTAACCTATGCTAACCAAATAACCGTGTGTTCTGGCCGTAGCTCAGCTGGATAGAGCATCGGATTTCTAATCCGATGGTCGCGTGTTCGAATCGCGCCGGCCAGGCCACACAAAAAATACTTCCTACTATCATATTAATATTGCTAGGCAATTCTTTCTACATTCTTCCTTAAAAAATTCCGATAAAACCTACGGTGGGTATTTTAACCCAAACTGGAGGTTGTTTAGTGCTATTTTCAAAAAAAGGCCCTAAAAAGATTAATTATAAATATAAAGATCATTTAAAAAAGAAATTTTTTGATACTCATACGATTTTATATATCTCTAAAAAAACAGGTAAAACACACATTTTTCAAATCCCTGGAATATTACCTCCATTTATTTTATTAATCTCTACATCTATTTTAACTATAGCAATATTAATGACAGCAAATTATATCATAAATAAGAAAACAACTCTGGAACTAGAAAATCTAAGAGATGAAAGCCTTGGACTGCAAAGCGAAGTGGAAGCATTAAATTTAAAAATTAGAAATATACAAGACA
>NZ_JBIPMD010000156.1:0-8088 GCF_044369315.1 Silvanigrella sp. | reverse complement strand
CTTTCAAAAGCAACTTGCTCTGACAATTTTAAAAGTCTATTTTCCATCTCCATTTAAATCTCCTCCTCAAAAGGAGATTTAATTCTGGATTTATGCTTTGTAAAAATCACTTATTGGGAGGACACCTTGAGCAATACCAAATCCGAAACCCTGATATTTTTGGGGGGTAGATAAGCTTATTAATGTATTTATCGCAGGATTTGAAATTGCAATGCCAACGCACAAAAAGGAAAGACTGATAACCAAAAAATAAGGATGAGGGGCATAATAGGGAATTCCAATCATACTTAAAATTAAAAGGAGATACCCCCATTTTAATACCAAAGATTCCTTAAAATTTTTGAGAATTTTTTTAGCAATAAAAGCGTTGGCAATGATAGAAAATAGACCAATGATTATGTAACTTTTATAGATTTCTAAGTTCCCAAAAAAGTAGGCATCCTTTAAAATAAAAGGCAATAAAGTTTCAACTCCACTAAAAGCAAGAATTTGTAGAAATAAAATTACCATAAATGCGATAAATACTTTTATTTTTAGAATTTGCTTTATCGCATACATTATACTTTGTTTATTTAAATGAATTGGGGTATTATTAGGAAGATAATTCGGATTTATTTTTTCGAAAATACCTCTATAAAATACATTAGCGAATTTATAGTGCGTTTCGGGAAGATAATAAGCAACAAAAATCAAATTTAATATGTTTAAAAAAACGGCAATCATCGCAATTCCAAAAAGGTAACTACCTTGAAACAATTGAAATTTATCAATTGTTAAAACCGCTAAAGTACCGAAAATGGGGCCAACGGTAAAACCTCCCCCAAATGCCAATCCGATAATGGACATATAACGTCCTCTATCTTTATTGCTTGTGATGTCAGAAATACATGCTTGAGCGGTCGCAATATTCCCATATCCAATTCCAGATAAAATTTTTGCTAGAACTAAAAATAAATAGGAATTCGCAATGCCTGTTAAAAATTGCGAAAGACAAGAAATGAGAATTGTGACTAACAAAATTTTTTTGCGTCCAAAAACATCGGAAATGTAGCCTAAAAGTCCTCCTGAAATAAACGAGGCAAAAGCAAACCAAGTTGCCAAGAATGCAATTTGAGAATCAGAGGTATGGAATTCTCGGGCAATTTGAGGGAGAATAGGAAGAAACATTCCAAAACCAATTAGGTCAATAAATATGGTAAAGAAGATAATTTTTAATACTTTATTTTGAATTTTTTCAAGTTGCAAAACGAACTCCTTTGGAGGCTCTTTCTTAAATTATTTTTATCTCATAAAAGAAAGTGCTAACCTATCTCAATAGAAAATACGTTAGGATAAAAAGAAACAATTTGGCAAATGTAATAGGGGGAGGGATTTTTATCATGATCCAATTAACGAGATTAGATGGAAAAGAGATATTTCTTAATATTGCAAACATTCAATGGATTGAAACTCTTCCTGACACCACCATAACCATTTTAAGTGGGGCTCGAATTATCGTCCGAGAAAAAATAGAAGATATTTTGAGTAAAATGGATGAAAGGATAAAACATGAGAATTCTCTTCAATTAAAAGAAAATGAAGAATCTAATTTAAATAGGCATGAAATTTATTCTCAGATGACAGAAAATATATAAACAAATTTTCCCTATTCGAACTGGTAGTTATTTAACCGATGATTTTCAGTAAGGGGGGTAAAATGTTAAAAATAAGATATTTTTTACAAATATTAAAAATGATTTATTTTATCTTCTTTTTATATTGTCTAAACAGTGGCTTTTTATTTGCTCAAGAATGGCCTAGTTTATTTATCAACGAAGATATCATTCCCCAAAACAAATCTGAGTTAAAACAAATTGAAAAATTACAAACTAAAGATATTCAAAAAATGCCACAAGAAAAGATACGCGAAAAAATACAAAATTCATTTTACTTTATAGCCGACTTTATTAGTAGTACAAAACAAGAGGAGCCTAAAAATTGGTTTGATTCACATAAAAATCCAGATAATTCACTAAAATATGGATTTCCTCCCGAATTAAAAAGACCTCCACTCACTATTTATTATCCAGCTTATAACGTAACAAAATTGGCGTATTTTGTTACTGAAAATCCTTATATTTCAAAGTTAAACGTTTGCCAGGGCTTTTGGGCTGAAAATAGGCTCCAATTTGCTTATGATTGTTTTTTCTTTTTACAGCTTGAATTAGCAAATGATAAAATTCCAATTCAATCTTTAGAGCGGCTTCAAGTAAATTTGTTACATGCCTTTTTTTTGTTACATTTGGCTACGAATGACGTAACAACTGTTCATGTTTGGAATCCTAAAATATCTCCTCCTATTCCCCAAGACTTTACCGAAGGTGATCATTATGCTATTTCTAGAGTACTTTTTTCATATATATCAACTCAAATAGATGACACAATCTATTTACCAAAACAAAAGACAGATATTATAGAACCCGTTTATAAAAGTATTTTTGAATCTCCGGTTTATTTTAGAGTAACAGCTAAAGTATGGGGGAATAAAACTTCCGTTACTTTATTAAAAGATCCTATCGATTCTTTAAAATGGGTACAAACTGTAATGCCTTTGGCATATGCGAATACAATGGCAATGAATCAGGGGATTATGCTATGGCAAAGGGCTTTTAATTCAGCTCAAAAAATTGAAAATTATTTTCAAAATTTTAATTATCCAAAAATGACAGAAGGTTCTCCTCTTATTGTTAAAACACCTGTATTAGTAAAAAATGAAATTTATATTGCACCAAAAAATAATACCGATTTTTTAGCAGCAACGGATTTATTTAGAGCAACAGCAATGTTAATTGCAAAAGATCCTGCTAAATCATTAGAATATATTTCAAGTGGTATTTTAAGAAAAGGACATCCCGAAATATCTGCTCTCATGTTTAATTTATCTGGAAATGCTTATTTTGATCTCGACTTATTACGATGGGCAAGAAGATCCTATTCTTGGGCCGAACTATTTTCAAAATCATTTGCTGAAAAAGTACCAAGTTCATTAATATTTGGTGGAGAAAGTGCTTATTGGTATGGTAATTATGATGTAGCCCAAAAAGCTTATGAAAGATTCTTAAAATTAATTGGAGATCCTGAGTTTAGTCCTTGGGCATATCTTCGATTAGCAGAAATTGAAGAGAGAAAAGGAAATAGCAATAATGCAAAAAATTATTATGAAGTAATTTTAAGAAAATTTAATAATCATTTTGTTGCAGCAGACGCGCAAGTTAGAATATTTTGTTTATATCAAAATGGCTTAACTAAAAATACAAAAAGAGTTGAGTACCAAAAAGTTGTTGAAAAAATTAAAAACTCAAGAGATGTCTTAAAAAAACAAGCGAAAGCATGCATGTTAAAAGTAGATTTAGAAAATTTACAAGAAGATTCTGCTAAAGAAAGTAGAATGACTGTTGTAGAAAAATCATTAAAACAAAAAGAAGCCATTGATAAATATGCCAAAGAATTTCCTGATAGTGAGTTTTTAGTTTTATTTACAGACAGAATAAAAGAATTGGAATTATCTGTGGGGACTTTTTTAGCTTCTGAAAATGCTTGTAATAAATTAATTGAATATTATATGAAAAATAAAGATTCCCTTGAGAAATTAAAAAATAACAATCATAATTATGTGAAAGGTTTAAAATGGGGAAAAGACGAAAAATTAAAGTTACTAAGATGTAGTTCTTTTGTTAATAATGTTTCTTTATGGAATGAAATGAGAAAATCAGAAGTAGGGAAAGACGGAGAACCGTTGCAAACTTTTTTTTATAATTTATCCGAGAAGCCTTCTGTTGATAATGCTTTATTGGCTTATAGCTCTTTGAGAAAATCGAGCGAGACTTGGGTGAAAAAAGTAAAAGTTATAGAAAAATCGAGTTTTGAAGTTATTTTGAAAGAAGATTTTTGGGAAATGTTAACTTTAAGAGAACTTATGAAGTTTGATTTACTCACCACAAAATCTGCAAATAATTTATTAAACAATGCCGTTTCTCAAGATTTATTTAATGAACCAAAATTAATTTATTCATCTAATACATTTTGTTATTGGATGTTAAGATCATCTTCTCAATTCAACTCGGAAAAATGGGAGTCCATTGCTAAAACCAAAGATAAAAAAGAATGGTTAAACTTGTTAACAGATAAAATAAATGAACAAAAAATGCCATGTGAGAGTGCATTTGCGAAAGCCTTATTTTCTGTTTCCTTAAAAAATCCAACTGTTTACTTAGATAGTCAAATTTTATTGCCTTATTTAGAAAAACTTGGGATTGATAAAGGGGCTGAAGATTGGCTTCAATACGTGCAACGTATTGAAAAAGAAAGAGGAAATAAAGATCAAGAAGTTCTCGCTATTTACCGTAAGTTATTGAAAGAAGCGAAAGAACCACTTGTCAAAGAAGCGGCAGGCATGTGGATTAAAAAGAATATCCCAGAAGAAGCCGATAAAGTATTATGGTAGAATGGAATCTATGGGCTTTTGATAAAAAAGAGGTGTACATGGGAGAAATTGTTCATCTAGCGCAAAAGAAAATAGAAAAAGATAAAAAATTATCAAAATCAAAAAAGAAGGCTCCAGAGGCGCAAACTGTTAGATTATGGCGCTTATCTATGGAAATTGATGATTTAATCAAAAAAGGAGTTTTAGATGACTCTCTTCCTCCCGATGAAATTTCTACTATAATAGCTCATAGACTTGGTACCTTAATATCATGTTGTGATAATCCTGAAGAATTATCTAAATTTTGTGCTCATATTATTGAAAGAATGAATTCTAATCGCAATACAGGTGAGCCTGCATGACAAATGTTTTGTCTTTTGAATGGAAAAAAGAAGATTATGTTTCGATAAGTGGAATGATCGATGAAAGTTCCGATTTTAGTGAGTTATTTAAAAAAAATCATGAAGTTTTATTTTTAGATTTAAAAAATATCAATCGAATTAACAGTAGTGGCGTTCGTAAGTGGGTTTTAGCTCTGGATAAATTAAAAGATGTTGAAATTCATTATATCAACTGTTCTTTTTCCGTTGTGGATCAATTGTCAATGGTTCCCGAGTTTTTGAATAAAAAATGTTTTGTGGAATCTTTTGATGCGAGATATGTTTGCGAAAACTGTAATACTTCGCAAACTGTCACTCTTGTTGTTGGTTTTGATATTCAAGCAGGTGAAAAAAAATATACGGATGGTCCTGAAAGATTATGCCCTAATTGCAAACAAAAAATGGAATTTGATCATAACCCCGACAGTTATCTCTATTTTTTAATCAATCTCTCTAAAAAGAAAAAAACAGCGAGTTGAATCCTTTACTTGCTGAATATCTCTCCTCAAGATATATCTCTTCATTGGAGTTAACATTTTTGAGGTGTTTATGGCAAATTTAAATGAATTTAATTCTTGGTTATTATCTTTAAATCCTTTCGGTTTGACAAAAAATGAAGAGATTAAAAGTAAATTAGAGGCTCAAAAAATTGAAGTTTTTGATTTTACATTAGGAGATCCTAAAGAGCCAACTCCTTCTTTTATTAAAAAAGCTTTAATTGAAAATATAGATGATATTAGTCAATATCCCTCAAATATGGGGTCTGCTTTATTAACAAAATCATGTTCAAATTGGGCAAAAAGAAGATTATCAATTGAATTAAATCCAGATCAACATATTATTTCTTCAAATGGGAGTAAAGAAGCTGTATTTCATATTCCACAGGTATTGCTAAATTCTGCTTCTGATAAACGTATCGTTATTTTTCCCGAACCTGGTTATCCCGTTTATAAAGCAGGCACTATTTTAGCTGGTGGAATTCCCTATGCCAATCCATTAAAAAAATCAAAAAATTATGTTTTTGATCCCTCTGAAATTCCAAATGAAATTGCAAAAAAAATCGCTGCTGTTTGGTTATGTTATCCGCATAATCCAACAGGGGCTATTATTTCTAAAAATCAAATGGAAAATATATATGAGTGGGCGCTAAATCATAATATTTTTATTCTTTCCGATGAATGTTACTTAGATATGTATTATGAAGGACAAGAAATTCCACCTTCTTTTTTAGAAATTTCATATAAAAATAATTTTAAAAATGTTTTGAGCTTTTTTTCATTAAGTAAACGAAGTGGCATGACGGGATATCGCTCTGGTTTTGTTGCAGGAGAAAAAGAAGTTATTTCTCTTTTTGCAAAATACCGGCTCAATGTAGGATTAGGAACTCCTGATTTTATTCAAAAAGCAGCTGTTGCGGCATGGGATGATACAGAACATGTTGTTGAAAGAAGTCGTATTTTTGCAAATAAAAGAAAAGTAATCGATCAATTTTTCGCAAAAAATAAAATTTCTGCTTTACCAAGCAACGCTACTTTTTATGTTTGGGGAGATGTACCAAATACCTATCAGACAGATAAAGAATTTTCAGATGCTTTATTAAATGCTACGGGTATTATGGTTACACCTGGTTCCGTTTTTGGAGAATCTTGTAGTAGAAACTTTAGAATGGCTTTGGTTCCTACTGTGGAAAAAATACAAGAATGTTTACAAAAATGGCAGTTAAAAATAGATTCAGGAGAATTTAAATTATGAAATCAATTTCTTTGCATGACTTAAATAATTTACAAGATAATATTTCTGAAATTTTTTCAACTCCAGAGTTGTTAAAAAGAAAAGAATCACAAGAATGTATTACTCAATGCTTAAGATATTTAGAAGATGGTACTTTACGTGTTTCTTCTCCTGAAGGAGAGGGACCCAATTGTGGTGAAGTAGAAATGAAAGATCTACAAAACTGGGAAGTCCATATTTGGGTGAAGCAAGCAATCCTTTTAGCAATGAGAATGAGAACAGCTGAAACATTTAAATGGGAATTAAGTGGAAATGTTACAAGTTCTTTTCAAGACCGAATTCACGCAGGGGTTCTTGGATATCATGATAAATTAGATGTAAGAAAAGATTTAGCATCATTTGGCGTTCGTTCTGTTTATGGTTCTGTCGTACGCGAAGGGGCTTTTATTTCTAAGGGCGTTATTTTAATGCCTAGTTTTGTAAATATAGGTGCCTGGGTTGGTTTAGGAACCATGATTGATACTTGGGCTACTGCAGGAAGTTGTGCACAAATTGGAAAAAACGTGCATGTGGCAGGAGGTGTTGGGATTGGTGGTGTGCTTGAACCGGAAAATGCAAGACCCGTTATCATTGGTGATAATGCCTTTTTGGGAAGTCGTGTTATCGTTGTTGAAGGGACTATTGTAGGTGAGGGTGCTATTCTTGCTGCCAATGTTTCTTTAACTTCTTCAACGCCAATCTATGATGTAACAACACAAGATAAAAAAGAATATAGAGGTATTGTCCCCCCTAATGCAGTTGTGGTTGCAGGAACAAGAAAGAAGGAGTTTGCCGGTGGCGAAGTGCCAATTCAATGCGCCTATATTATCGCTTTTAGAAGTCCAAAAACAGATACGAAAGTAAGTTTAAACCATATTCTAAGAGAAACAGGAATCCCTGTTTAAAAACAGGTTTTTTTAATTTATTTCTTTATTTCTTCTTGAATTGTTTTAATTTTATTTATATCTTTAATTTCATATTTTTGTAGAATATTAATATAATCCGGAGTTTTTTTGAAATTTTCCATCGCAATTGAAATGGTTTTTATAAATTCATTATCACTACTAAGAGAAGCTGCAATAAATTGACTGTTATAAGTATAAGGTCTTCCGCATTGTAATTGATCTTGAGGATAACCGTTATTGTGCCATAAAAGATTTGCCGTTAATGACCCTAAAAGAATAGCGTCTAATCTTTCTGCGAATAATTTTTGAATAAGGGATTGATGAGTATTAGATTCATCAATAGATTTTGTTAAATTAAGATCTTTTAAAATAATTTCTTCTGCTCCTCCTCGAATAATACCTATTCTTTTTAATGATAGAAGATCTTTTTTATCATTTATGGGTTTATTTTTCTTTAATGTAAAGAAACAAACTTTGTCGTCAAAGTGTCCTCCCAATAAGTGATTTTTACAAAGCATAAATCCAGAATTAAATCTCCTTTTGAGGAGGAGATTTAAATGGAGATGGAAAA
>NZ_JBIPMD010000155.1:0-8098 GCF_044369315.1 Silvanigrella sp. | reverse complement strand
CTACGCAATGAATATCATCTCTGGGAGCCGGATGTGGGAAAACTACAAGTCCGGTTCTGCAGGGGTTTCATGGCAATGAATTACTTTATTTGAAAGGAAATAAAAGTCATGTCTCTACCTACCATTAGATTAGGAAATAATAGTGATATTGAGGAATTAATAAATATAGCTGTCACTGCACGTGCTCCATTATATCCTGATAATTTTAAGCCTATTTTTAATGAATATATGATAAATTTATTTGAAGTTTTCAAGGCTATTGATAAAAGAATAACATTAATATTCTGCGAAAATTACAAATCAGTTGGTTATTTATCTTTTACAAATTATATTGATAGAATTGAAATTGATCAACTATTTGTATTACCGAAATATCAAAAAAATGGGTATGGTGTTAAACTTGTTAAAGAGTGCGAAAATCTTGCCAAAAAAATGGGAGTAAAAAAAATTATTGTTGCATCGGAACATAAAGCATTAAATTTTTATGAACGGATGGATTATAAACTTACAGGTGAGACTTATAAATCAATATTATTATCAGGCATAGAGTATCCTTACCTCGAAAAAAATATATAAAATTATTGACACTAAATGACTTTAAAAACACTTTACTAACCAAATATTGACACTGAGTGACAAAAAAATATCAATATACTTTATTTATAGTAAAATTTAATATATAAAGTCATATAGTGTCTTTTATTAACCACACTAAGGAAAGGTATGGATTTATGAGTCAATATTTTGCACCTAGTTTTATTTGTCCTGTTCCTCCTGAACCTGTTACATTATGCAATAATTCAATCATTATTAAAGATGGTGATGTTGAATTTATTGTAGGGAAAACTGCTCAATTTGAATTTCCAGAAAGTGCAAGAGCTATTGGAGGCACGCTAAAAACACCACAGTATCAAGTTCTTTTAAAAGCAATTGTTGCTTTAAGCTTGGGAGAAGGTGAACACGATGTTTCTTTAGCTTTGTCAGTAGCTCAAAATTGGATAGAAAATTTTAGAGAAAAACCAGGATCAATAAAGTTATCAGAAGAAAATAATAAACTTTTAATAACGCATTTAAAAGAGATTAAATTTCGTAGAGGCTCCTCAGATTCAGCAATAAAAACATGCAAAATTAATATTCAGAATGATCCAACTGTTTACTTTGAAACACAGGCAGTTACTCATTGTTTACCTTCTCAATTTAAAAATTATGTTTTATGGCAAATAGGTCACGGAGACTTACAACAAATTGTTTTAATTGACGGCAAACCCGTAAAAAATGCTTTGCAACGGGCAGAAGGTTTAAGTGGCGCAATAAAAAGATTTGCAAGAAATACAAAACTTTCGGAAGCAGAAGCAATAAAGGCATGGCATTTAGGAACGAGACCAGAAAGCGACGAAATGAACGGGAAGCGTGTAGATTGTTCTGCTGAAAAAAGAAAAGCCGCAAGAGAATATTTTTCACACTCGATAAATAGGCTTTTAAATACTATGCAAGATTATAAAGAGAGGGTTAGGAATATAATTTTATCAGGTGGTGCATCAAAAGATGATATAGCTGTTGAAATCTTAAGAGATGAGGTTGAGCAAACAGGATGGTATAAATTGCATGTAATAAATAATTTATCCGTCAAAAATGAAAAATTAGAAGATCCTGTTTTTGTGTGTGCTTATGGTTTAGCAAATGCTCCTATAATGCAACAATATGAAGGAAAAAGACTTGGGATAGATGTAGGAAATTTCGCTTTAAAATCAGTTTTAATAGGAGAATAATAAATGAGGTTAGCTTTAGATGATGTTTCTGAAAATAAATATATGAAAGAGTTAATTGATATTTTAAATGGCGGTGAACTTCCCTTTGATTTACCTAGTTATATCAATTGGCCAAGTTCGGATAAAAAACGGGCACAATCAGAACGTGCAATAAAATTAATGCTTGCAGGTGTTGAATATTTTAGAAGTAAATACCCATTAAATGAAGTTGATAATAAGCATGATGAAATAAAAATAACACAAAAAAACCCTGTTAAAGAACAATCATTTGAAAACCCATTTGGTTAAAAAATGGGTTAAGGGGCTTAAAAAATGAAAAGAATTTTTTTAGATATTTTCGGCTGGCAGGCTTTAATAATACAAGATAACGGAATACAACAAAAATATTTTATCAATTTTAAAGATGGATTTTATTGTTTATTTGTTCAACGGAAAAAAGGGAAAACCAGTCCATGGACAAAGCCTAAAATAATTGAAAAATCGGATAAGGTTTTTATTTTAAATTTTGACGAAAAAAAAGATGGGCTTAAAAGTAAAATTGTCGCTTAACAGATCGAACTTCAAGCCCATATACAAATTGTTTTAATTTTTGTTTATAGTCAAGTAATTTAAAATTTGACTTTAAAGTAACGCTAATTTAAATTATGTATCATTAAATGTATATAAAAAACTTTTCCGTAATTTGCTTCTTTTAATTAATAGTTAGCAAATATTTCATGTTTTGAGATAAGAAATCGTTATAACAGGTTTGAAAATTCATAAGTATATAAATTATAGGTGAATAATGGATATTGATATTTTGAATTTTTTTAAAAAAATAGCATTTGAAATTATAGATTTTTTAAAATTTGTAATATCTAAAGATAGTAATACTTTTTGGACAGCGGCTCAAGGTGTAGGAACCGTTTTAACATTTCTTCTCTTAATATATCCAATAATTAAAAAAAGACGAAATTTAAAGAAACAACAAAAAAGAATAGTAAACTTTAATAAAAAATTTTCAGAAAATAAATCTAAACTAATAAATTTATATATCCATGATTTTGATTCTATTCAATCAGGTTTATGGAAAAATTATAAAGAAAAATGTCTTTCATTTTATCAAAATCAATGTGTAGTACTTAATAATTGTAGTGACTTAATAATTGATAATATTAATATACCGCAAGGTTATCATCTTTATAGTAAAGTCTCTGATGTTTGTATTAAAATTGAATTTATAAACTCCGAAAATAAAATAAAAAGTATTTACTTATTTAAAAATAATCACGTACCAAAATTTATAAAGATACATTCATTAAGTGCAATACATGAATATTCTTATTCATCAGAATATCAAAGCTGTGCTGGATCTCCTATAAGTGTAGAAGATTTATATAAAGATATGAATAATGAAAATAGAAAAATCTATAAAGCAGATACAGGCTCAACAATTGAGGCTGATATTACATATATATTGAATGAAAGAAATTTTGATACTGTGATCAAATGGGGAAGTAAATTTTAATTAGGAGTTTTAAGCTCAAAAGGTCTATTTACAGTGATTAAAATGAAGATGATCTAACATGGCATTGAATTTTTTAAAGTCTATTTTTATCGCATTTTCTTTTTCAGGCCAAACTTTTTTATTATATGAAATGATATTACTTGCTGGGTTAATTTCTTCTTTTCCAATTATCCATGTTGGTACATTAAATTCTTTAATCTTAGGAAATGCAATTCTGTAATAATCTTCAAACATTCCCTCATTTGTAGCATCATCTGCAAATATCAAATGACCCACTATTTTATTGCACTTAGCGCATGGTATATGTTTAGCTACGATATTATAAGATTCTTTAGTTACTTTAGGGGTGAAAGATTTTGGATCTATACCAACAACATCTTTTGCTTTTGTCTGTTTTTCAACTTCTGCAATCATTGCTGTTGTAATTGGTTCCAGAATTTCTTTACGCTTCAATGTCATTGGATCATCTTCATTTCCTGAAACAAAACTAGCAAAATGGGTATTTTTTCCTAAACCTGTAACAACTAATTTTCCTAGCTCTCCCATTGTTTTGTGTCTAAAAATATATTGATTTCCATCTCTTTTAAAACTGATTTCTTCGGGTAATTTAAAAGTCATTCAAATTTCCTTGTGGTACCATTAAAATTTTAAATCTATCTTATTAAAGTTTTAGGTAAGATATTTCTATGAATATATTGTATTGCATCAATTTCTTTGTATTGATGAGTTGCAAAGCCATGTAACAAATCATAAATAATTTGATTATCAATTTTTATTTTATAACCATTATTTGAAAGAAATATACTCATACAAATGACAGAAGTTCTTTTATTTCCATCCGTAAAATAGTGGCCTTGAGAAATTCTATACAGCAATAAACCAGCCATTTTTTCAATAGGTAAATGATAATAATAGCCAGAAATATCACGCATAAATATGCCACCAAGGCAAGATTTTAATCCATTTATATCACGTATGTTGTGTATTTGTTTTTCATTATTCTTTAAATTAAATCTTTCAATTTCTTTTTTATTCATGCCAATTACTTCTGGAAAGTCTAATTCCAGAAGTCTAGCCACCAATAACTTTTTTTGTGTTTTGTTTTTCATGCCCTAATTGATCCATAAGTTCAGCGTTTTCTTCCAAGAATTTATTTAAATCTTCTTCAGTATGGCGTTTGGTTTTTAGTTCAATAACTGGATCTTTAACCCATTGAGCTAAAGCTTGATTTACCAATAAAGTAAAGCTTAAACTTGGATTTTCTCTAATTATTTCATCTATTTGTTGCGCTGTATCAGGATCTAAATTGAATGATCTTTTAATAATATTCATTTTGACCTCTCTTTCTATATTATGAATCGGTAATAAATTATATTACTCAATATTATTTAGTATTACATTGATTTGAGTCAAATTCAAGCCATTTTTTTTGATACTAAGTATAAATTTAGTTTGTTTAAAAACAGGTAATAGTCTGTATTTTAAGCATATATTTATATGTATAAAGTACATTTATTGACACAACATAATGCTGGTTATCATAAGTGAATGAAATCATAAGGATTATGCTAATAAAAAGTGCAATAAATTTACCTTGAATATTGGTCTAAATTAAACTAAGCTTAGTCTAGTCCGATATTAAAAGAGGAGGGCTAGAATATGGCTAAGGCAATATTAAGTAATAAAATAATCAATATTCACGAGGCTAAAACACATTTGTCGAAAATAATAGAAGAAATAGTTAACAATAATAAATCATTTTTAATAGGTAAATCAGGTAAGCCACAAGCACAAATTATTCCAATTAAAGAGGAAAAAAATCATGTTGTTTATGGACTATTGAAAGGGAAAATTAGAATTTCTGATGATTTTGATGATGAAAATGAAGAAATAAACAACCTTTTTTACGGAACCCATAAATGAAAATTCTACTTGATACCCACATTTTGCTTTGGGTTTTAGAGGACTCAAAAAAATTATCTAAAAAGGCTAGAGAAATTATTGATAACGCTAGTGAAGTTTATATTAGTTCAGTGTCAGCTTGGGAAATTATGATAAAAGTTCAAATAGGAAAGCTTGACATTGATCTAAATAATATTCAAAAAATATTTAGAGAATCAAATTTTATAGAATTAAGCTTAAAATTGGAACATATTTTAGAATTAAAAAATTTACCTGACTATCACAAAGACCCTTTTGACCGCATGCTAATAGCTCAAGCTTTAAATGAGCCTTTAAAATTAATTACCGCCGACGCTACCGTAAAAAAATATTCTGACATAATAGAATTAGTTTAATATCTGAATTTTAAACCCTCCCCATGATTTTAAAAAATCCTATAAATGCTATTGACTAATGGCGTCAATTGACGCCATACTATTTATAGAAAATTTAAGAAATAGGATTTTTGATATATGAAACTTAAAGGCACATACAAAACCACAGACTCCTATATAATAGGCGTTATTCCGTTATTAGATTTAAGAGAGGTTGGAAAATCAAAAAAAGAGCTTTTTGATAAATTAACAAATCGTATTAAAATACTTTTCAATGAAATATCCAATGAAGAAATATTATGTGAAATTATAATTGACGATTTAAATAATTCTGATTTTGAAATATACTCAACTGATTTAAATTTATTTTCTTCATTGCTAATTAAAAGTTTAAGATATATTGAAAAAGAAACACAGGAAAAAATAGCTACAAGATTAAAAATGTCTCGTACTTCATACAAACAATATGAAGAGGGAAAAAGAGAGCCTTCTATATCAAAATTTAATGAATTAATAAATGCTTTAGGTTACGAATGGGAATTAACTTTAAAAAGGAAAGTAAAGAAATGAAAAGAATAATATTTGTTATGTCTTCTATTTTAGCTTTATCTTCATGTGGAAAAAAGAGCGATTCAAATAATAGCGGTAATAATGGACAAAATACACAAAATGTAGAGGAAACTGTTAAAACTGAAGATGAAAAAAATTATGATTATTTAAAATTATTAGCTACTGGATTTACGGGAGCTGATGATATTGGGTTTAATTTAAGATGTCGGCTTCAAGAAAATAATAAAACAAGCGTAAAATGTGAATATTCTTTTTTGCATCAAAGCTTTATTGGAACACCAGAAGTAATATTATATTATAATAATAGGTACCAAATTAACGTTTATACAAAAAATGATTATACATGTTCTTTGCAAAATGAATGTGATAGTAAATCAACAGGTACTTGTAAAATATCGTATGAAAATGGAAATGGCTGTAAAATAATGAAATATATATCACGTGGATTTTCTTATAGAGAAGGATCAGGAACAAAAGGAGTTATATTTTTTGATAGAGGAGAGTTTCTTTATACATTCTCCTCTATGTGGTAGTGTTTTAATTAAATAAGCCTGTAATTTTAAGCGTAGTCGATTCTTTAAACATTTTTGTTATTAATGGTTCTGTTCCTGAATAAACTAAATATTCATTTATATCATAAAAAGATATTTTAAAATCTCTTTCAATTCCTCTTTCATTTATAAAATTTCTAGTGTATCTTATTCCATTAAAATTAGTTTTTAATAAGCATTTTTTAGTCGTTGGATCAAAATTATTAGCTACTAAAATTACATCTTGTTTATCATAAACATTAAATTTATCGTTAGGAATGATGTCCCCATCCCATACTCTAAACTTACTTTCAGATGCTACATTAAAAGTAAATAATTTTGTATAAATACCTTGTAACCGGTTGCATTCATATTGATTATTTGCGTTTAATTCAATACTTTCAGGAGGCTGAAAATCAACATCAAATGATATTCTTTGATAAATAAATTTTTCGAGCCTCAATGGATTCCAGATCCGATCACTGTTACTTTTTGAAAATGCAAAATTAACATATTGATAGTATGGTGTGTCTGGACTTGGGCACTGCAAATAATTTTTAACCTCTTCAGGTCGAACTACAAGGGAACAGGAATCTCCTTTACAATCATATCTTGATTCCGTTGGCGGTATATAAATAAAATTACGGCTTCTATTATTTCTACTTGAATTTATTCTTGATGTTCCTTGTAATTTTAAATAACTCTGGCTATTTTCATCAAATCCAGTAAATTTTACATATTGCCCATTCATTATAGTGTTATCTATTGGAATGTATTCTATCTGAAAATTATCATATATTGTTGATGTGCTTAAATTATAATTAATCCCATTACGAAAATTAGTTATTGCAGTACAAGAACCATTTGTAGGGACATAACTACCACCTACAAAAGAGACAATATCACTTTGTAAAATTACTTTTCTTTTTTGATAATCAGCAACTAAATTAACTTTAAATAAAGGTCTATTAATGATTGAATTAATAAAATCATTGCAATTATCAATATTATAGCCAAAACTACGAGAACTAATTACGCTAGCATTCCCTGAAAGTACAAAATTATTAAAATTTAAAATGCCTTCCTCAAATCTTAAGGGGGCTGTTTTTAGTGCAGGTTTATCATTTAATGGTACAGAGTTATCATAAAGATCACCTAGAAAATAATTATATGTGTTCACTTTCACATAATCGTCGCCACATTGGTAAGTACTACCATTTAATGAATAACCGCAAGTACTAGGTTTTACGCAAGTTACAGCGCTTGCTTTTGTTGGTAAAAATGAAATAAATAAAATACTTGTTAGTAAAGATTTACTTATGGTAGGTAGAGACATGACTTTTATTTCCTTTCAAATAAAGTAATTCATTGCCATGAAACCCCTGCAGAACCGGACTTGTAGTTTTCCCACATCCGGCTCCCAGAGATGATATTCATTGCGTAGGT
>NZ_JBIPMD010000154.1:0-8114 GCF_044369315.1 Silvanigrella sp. | reverse complement strand
ATACAAGAAAGTCGGCTTTTTTAACTTATTGGAACTTTGTTAAAGATAATGAAGAAAAGTATCAAGAAATATTTGAAAATCTTTTAATAAATCGAAAAAAACAAGCTGCATGTGTTCAAGCAGAAGACTATACCGATATTGCTTTTGCAGAACTTGGTCGAATGGACTATGGGAAAGAAGATTGTGCTGAATTTAGAAATTCAATTTATCATGAAGTTATTCCTGTTATAAAAGAATTATCTAATCGTCAAAAAGAATCTTTAAAATCGGATTGCATTGCCCCATGGGATATCTCTATTTGGCCAGATCTCATGCCAGAAAAACTTCCTGCAAATGGAAACTTAAATCATTTAATTTCTTCAATGCAAAATATTACCTCTAAAATACATCCTTCTTTTGGCAAATTATTTAACGAAATGAGGAAACATAATTTAATTGATATTGCTCCAAGAAAAGGAAAAGCTCCAGGTGCTTTTTGTGTTACTTTTCAGGAAAGTGGTTACCCTTTTGTTTTTGCAAATTTTGGCGGAAATTTTAGAGATGCAATGACTTTTATGCATGAGTTTGGTCATGCCATTCATGGTTATGCTGTTTCAAATATTGATAATGTGTTATTGCGCCATCCTGGTTTTGAATTTTGTGAAGTAGCAAGCATTGGCTTAGAGCTTTTAGCAAGTCCTTTTTATTCTGATCTGTGGGTTAATAAAAAGGATTCTAATAAAGCGTTATCTTTTCAACTTTTTCATATGCTTAATTTTTGGCCATTTATGGCTATGATGGATGAATGGCAACATAAAATATATTCTTCTAAAGAAATTCCAACTGCAGAACAAAGAAATAAAATTTGGCGAGACGTTTCTAAAAAATATAGGCCACAAGTTAATTGGGATGGCTATGATGATATTGAAGAACTTGGGTGGTTAAGTCGTCCTCATATTTTCACCTCCCCTTTTTATTATATTGATTATGGAATAGCTCAGTCAGGAGCTTTGCAGTTATGGAAAAAAAGCAAAAACAATTATAATCAAGCTGTCTTAAATTATATTTCAGGATTGAGTCTTGGCTCGCAAAAGTCATTACAAGGTTTGTTTGAAGCAACAGGATTGAAATTCGATTTTGGAAGAAAAAGTTTAAAAGATCTTTGTCATGAAATACAAATGGAAATTATAAAAATTTGTGGTGAGTAATATTAAATTCATAAATTTATATTAAGAATGCCATTACAATGGCTTTTATTTCTCTTTTAACTTGTATAATGCGAATGTTTTTTCCATTGGAGATATTAGGAATCATCATCGGTTTTTTTTAAAGGGAATTTTCTTGGCTTGGAAACTTTATATCATTCAAACAAAATCAGGAAAGCTTTATACAGGAATTACAACAAATTTAGAGCGGCGTTTTAAAGAGCATTGCTCAAGTAAGAAAGGTGCTTCTTTTTTTAACTTTTCAGAACCCGATGTGATTTTGTATCAAGAGAGTCATGTAAATCGATCGGAAGCTTCAAAGAGAGAGTGTCAAATCAAAAAAATGACCAGACAAGAGAAATTAAATTTAATATTACAAAGCCAAATGAAAAGAACTTAAAAATTTTCTTTAACTATAATATGCAATAGGAAACAGCAAAATCACAACAATAAGAAGTGCTTTCATAAATTTAAGCGTTTCTTCTTATTGTAATTGAGTGTTCTTTTTCTTGTGGAAAATAGCGAACACATTCTAATGAAAAACAATTTACTGGAGTTAAAGTGTTCCATTATTATAAAACGAAATAATTAAGATTGCTGTTAGGAATTATTCGTCCTCATCGTCATAATCATCATCGTCGTCATCATCATCGTCATAATCATCATCGTCGTCATCATAATCGTCGTCATCATATTCATCGTCTTCGTCTAACTCATCATCATATTCTTCATCTTCATCATAATCATCATAGTCATCTTCATCATCGTCAAAGTCATCTTCGTCATCATCGTATTCGTCTTCGTCTTCGAAGTCTTCGTCATCATCATCAAAGTCTTCATCTTCTTCTTCAGCTTCCGCTGCTTTGCCCATATCAAGGGGGGGCATAGATTGTTTAAAAAATTGCTCATTGCTGTTTTTAGCGAAAAGAACCATCAGAACCTCCAGAAATAGATCAAAAATTGTGTCACTTATATATACTTTATTTTAAAAAGCAACTGAGATGTAACCTAAGATTACATACTACAAAAAAATGTAATCAAATCTTTATTCCCAGTGCAAGATCTAGATTCATTTTTATGCTGATTTAAAAAAAATCTCCTTTCGCATTCGTAATTTCTAGTCTACAGAAACAATTTGAATTTCTGTAGCGAGCTTTTTTAGTTTTTGAATGTGATCTTTTTCAAGTAGATCTTTTTCTTTTTGAAGAAATCCTTGAGTTTTTTCTTTTGTATTGATTTCAGACAAAGATATGGATTTGTTTAACGGCCGAGATGTATTATCTGATTTTGAGTGAATGTCTTGGCCCGTATTGTATTTTTGAAAGCTTTGAATAACGCTTTTTTGTGTATTGGGAGCTATTGTTTCCGGTATTGGTTTTTTTAATGTATTTAAATGTGTAGAAACCTTTTTAATTTTTTCTTTTTGCATGTTGTGAAGAGGTGGTTTTGGAGTGTAATGCCCTTTAAATTCAGCATTTTGACATTGTATTTCTATAATACTTTCCCAAAAATATTGCAGGTCAATCTCATTAAAAGATAAATAAGTTTCATTTTCAGGAGCGTCTGAAAAATGAATACAGTTTTTATTGAAAGCTTCCATTTTTGCGAATCCAAGGCGCGCACCTAGTGTTTTACTTTTTTGTTCTGCTATCGAAACAAATTTTTTAAAAATTTCAAGATCTAATTGTTCATTATGCACCGAAGTACTTTTGGGTATTGTTAAATTTGTTTGGTTATTTTGTTTCGTAGCGCTTATGATTTGCTCAGGTTCAGGTATTTTTTTTATATTTTGTGAATTTATTTGGGCTACCGTATTTGTTTTATGAGACATAATAGAAATAATTTCAGAGGCGGAAAGCCACTCTGCTCTTGAAATACAATCGATAACAGTAATTTCAGCCCACGCTAAACTTGCATTCGTTCTTGAAATTTCTTTGACAGAAATGGCAAGTAATCTAAATATTTCACTTATGGCTGCATGAGAAAGAGGTGTTATTGCATTACTCAAGGAATCATATTCTTTAGGAAGAAGCTGTGTTAACTTAATTGCTCGTTCTTTATTATTCAAGCTTTTAATAATCATGCCATTTCTGAAAAACTGCGCCACATTATCAATTAAGGTGGCTATGTCTAAACTGGCTGAATCGGCTTGCTTTAAAAGCTCTAAAGCTTCTCCTGTTTCTTTTTTGCAGATAGATAAAAAAATATTTTCAGCTATTTCTTCACCCTGTACACAGAGGCCTTTTTTTGTTTGTTCTGCAGAAATAAAACTATGATTACAGCTTGCTATAATTTGTTCTAAAAGGCTAAGTGCGTCACGGATAGAGCCTTTTGCTTCTCTGGCAATTAAAGTAATGGCTTCGTTTTCAAACTCTATTTTTTCTTTTTGTAAAATCTCTTTTAAATGTTGTTCTATTGTATTTGGCTCAATTTTTTTAAATGCAAAAATCATGCAGCGAGAGCGTACTGTGATTGGTACTTTATGAAGCTCTGTGGTGGCTAAAATAAAAACAACTTGAGGGGGTGGTTCTTCTAATGTCTTTAAAAGAGCATTGAATGCCCCTGTACTAAGCATATGAACTTCATCAATGATAAATATTTTATAGCGAGCGGAGTTGGGGAAAAAACGAGTGGCTTCTCGTAATTCTCGAATGCTATCCACTCCTGTGTTCGATGCCCCATCAATCTCTAAAATATCGTCATGGGCACATGCTGTAATTTGAGTGCAATGAACGCAGGTTTGGCATGGTGAAATGGTAGGCCCTTTTTCACAACAAAGTGATTTAGCTAAAATACGAGCACTCGATGTTTTTCCTGTTCCTCTTGTTCCTGTAAATAAAAAAGCATGAGGAATTTTATGATGAACCAGCATTTTTTCTATTGAGTTGGAAACAACTTCTTGACCAATTAAGCTTGAAAAACTTTGTGGTCGTGTTCGTCTTGCTAATACAACATATTCCGTCTCTTGTTTTTGTTGATTAGATTGTAAATTGTTGTCTGTAGACATACTTTGGGTACCAAATAAAAATTGGGAATAGGATACTCTTTTAGGGTGTTTAAGAATATTAAACTATCATTCTCGGATTTATGAGAAAATGATAAGCCCTAATTGTGGATCAGTATGTGAGCTTGAAATGTAAAAATCAAGAAAGTGAGACAACTGTAAAAGCGATTTCATAAAAAAAGATAAAAAAAACAACTATTAGGGGTGGCTGCTAGCTTATCTTACCTACCCTGCTAAACACCGTTGCTGTCTTCCAACTCTGGCGGATTCATTAAAAGGGCACTAAGGGCAAACAACCACCTCTGATAGTTGCTTTTAAAACATACTATAAGATAGTGGCGGAGAGAGAGGGATTCGAACCCTCGTTACGGTTTTAGCGTAAACACGATTTCCAATCGTGCTCCTTCAGCCACTCGGACATCTCTCCACTTGGAAGTAATTCCGTACCTGACACTCAAAGAAAATGCAAGTGTCTTTCCTCAAAAAAATAAAGTTCTTGACCTTATTACGAAATTGCACTATGAGCTAGCTTCCGACTCTTGTTGAGCCGTGTTTATGGCGTGGTAGCGCTTACCTAAGAACGATGTGTTTCAATAATTGAAATACTAAAAGCGTATAAGGAAATCTGTTGTGAGTAATAAAAACTATGCAGTAGTTAAGATTTTTGGCCGTCAATACAAAGTATCTGAAGGCGAAAAAATCAAAGCAAATTTCATTGATGCTGAAGTGGGCACAACAATGCCTTTTTCTGAAGTTTTAATGATTAATAAAGGTGGTCAACTTAAAATTGGTGAACCACAAATCAATGGCGCAAAAGTAACAGCAACTGTTGTTTCTCATGGCCGTGAAGATAAAATCCTTGTCTTCAAATACCTTCGTAAAAATAAGTCAAAGAAAATGCATGGCCATCGCCAAGATTTTACAACTTTGTCTATTACAAGTATTGAAGGTTAATTTTTCTTTAGTCTAAATAACTAAATGAAATTATTGGATACTTTTTCTTCTAACAAATATCTTCCAAGTTCATGGAAGTTAAATTAAGGGATTCGTACAATGGCAAGTAAAAAAGCCGGTGGTTCAACCAAAAATGGACGCGATAGCAATCCTAAATACCGTGGCGTTAAGGCTTACGGTGGGGAATCTGTAAGAGCTGGTAATATTATAGTTCGCCAAGTGGGAACTAAAATACATCCTGGTTCTAATGTAGGAATGGGGAAAGACTTTACTTTGTTTGCAAAGATTGATGGCGAAGTTAAATTCGAACACATTTCTCGCGAACGTCAATGCGTAAGCGTTTATCCTGTAGACGCAAAGGCATAAAGGTATCTGATACCTAAAATTATTTTCTAATCCTTTTTGCTAAAAGCCAAGGTGCGTTTATAGTTTCTATGCGCATCTTGGTTTTTGTTTTATGTCCTTTATTAATAAAAACAAGTTATTATAATCCTTAGTTTTTTTTTTATAAATGAGGGTAATAAGCGAATGGCTTTTCTATATTCTCAATTTTCTACTCGTTATTCTAATTCCCATGGTGGCTAAATTATGAAATTTATTGATACTGCTGAAATTAAAGTAAAAGCGGGAGATGGGGGCTTAGGCATGTCCCATTTCAGACGCGAAAAATATGTTCCTGCTGGAGGGCCTGATGGAGGCAACGGCGGGAGTGGCGGTGATGTGTATCTTGAGGCAACAAATGGATTATCTACATTACTCGATTTCCGTTACCAACGATTCTACGAAGCAGAAGCTGGTGGCAAAGGCGGAACAAATAATAAACAAGGCAGATCTGGTGATCATCTTACTCTAAAAGTTCCTTGCGGTACTGTGGCATTCGATATAGAAAGTGGCGAAATAATTGGTGAAGTTTTGTATGAAGGACACCGTTTATTGGTTGCTAAAGGTGGTAAAGGCGGAATTGGAAATACTTTATTTGTAAATTCAAGAAATCAAGCTCCAACTAAAACGATACCACCAGTAATAGGTGAGAATAGAGGAATCCGGCTTGAACTCAAAATGATTGCGGATGTAGGCATTATTGGAAGTCCAAATGCTGGGAAAAGTACTTTAATTACAGTTATATCTGCAGCAAGGCCCAAAGTAGCGGACTACCCATTTACGACCTTAGTGCCCACTTTGGGAGTAGTAAGTCATAAAGAAGCAAATCCGTTTGTAGTTGCTGATGTTCCTGGATTAATACCAGGGGCAAGCCAAGGAAAAGGATTAGGCCACGATTTTTTACGTCATATTGAAAGAACTTGTGTACTTATTCATCTAATTGATGGTAGCCAAGAGACAGCAGAGTCTATGATTTCTGACTATGATGGGATACTAGAAGAGCTTTCCCTCTATGATAAGGCTATATTAGAGCGTCCGAGGGTAACAGTTATCTCTAAGGTCGACTCTCTTGCTGGAGAAGAAATTGAGACAGTTACTAACCAAGATGCACTAAATGGATTTCGTAATTATTTGAAACTCAAGAAAACTCCTTATTTCGAAATAAGTTCTGCATTTCGCATAGGGATTACCGATCTTCTTGATAAAATAATTGAAATTTTAAGTAGCGTAAAAAAAACGGAGATATAAATCAGTGAACGGAAATGATATAAAAACAACTACTAAAATTGGTGATAAAGAGCTTTCTCACGAAGATTTAGCAATGATTGCAATTGCAGTAGCTACAGAAAAAAAGGCAGTTCGTCCCATTGTGATGGATTTAAAAGATATTGGTGCCTTCACTGAACTTTTTGCAATTGTCAGTGCTTCGAATCCAAGACAAGTATATGCGGTTGCGGAAAGTATTCGTCAGTTTTTTAAGCATAACTTGGGTGTTTCCCCTGTATCTGTAGATGGTCTTGAGTCTTGTACTTGGGTTTTAATTGATTATGGCTTTTTATTTATTCATGTTTTTCAAGAGCCTACTCGCGAGCTTTATCAGCTCGAACAGCTATGGAGCAAAGCTCATATTATTCCATTAGCAGAAGATAAATGCCAAGCTTTATATAATGAAGTTGTAGAAATTAATACTTCTTTAAAATCTAGTGAAGCTGAGTCCCTTGCAAATCAAATTTAGTGATTTTTGAATGCGTTATGTGTTTATAACTCCTTGGAAAATTCCGCAGCAGTCTTATTTATACGATTTTGTAAATGAGTTTCAAAGTCGTATCTCTAAATTTACTTCTATTACTCATATCTATCCAACCTCACCAATAAATCAAAATGAATTATATGCCTTTTATGCAAAAGAATTCAAAAAATTATCTGTAGAAAATCCTCTTTGTATCGCATTTGATGAAAATGGCAAAAATTCTTCAAGTGCAGAATTTGCTAAAAGTTTAGATCAATATGAATCAAGGGGAGAAAAAATGATTATTTTTTGTTTAGGGGGAGCTTACGGATTACCAGCAGAATTAAAATCATTAGGACGCATTCAATTAATTTCTTTATCGCAAATGACTTTTCCTCATGAATTGGCTTTCGCTGTTTTGCTTGAACAAGTTTATAGAGCTCGTTGTATATTAAGTAATCATCCTTATCATCATGGTGAAATATCATCATTGGCAAAATCGCATTTCATAAAAAATAAATCATAAAATATTTTTTAAATATTATGAAAAAAAAAATTAAGATGTTATTTCTGTTTAAATGATAAAAATTTATATTCTAATATTATATGTAATTCTTGTTTTAAAAATTTAGAAAAATTAAAATGGATCTATTGTTGCCGCTGTGGAAATGAAAATTGTTTTGGATGCGAGCAATTAAATGAATTTAATAATATAAATTGTATTTTTTCTTATTCTTCAGGTGTGTCCTACCAATAAGTGCATTTTACAAACAAAATGAATGCTAGTAAATTTTTTATAGAGAGTGGTTTTTGATTTTGTTGATGGTATCGAGATAATTCCAAGGCAACCAATCTTTTGGGT
>NZ_JBIPMD010000153.1:0-8146 GCF_044369315.1 Silvanigrella sp. | reverse complement strand
TCATGCGTTGTAACTCTCTGCATATAAAACCTTTCTAAAAAATTGAGCGGTTACAATAACCGCCCTTTTAAATTAGTTTTTTAAACAAACCCTTCTTTTAAATTTAAAATCCGATTTTAAAATGGTAATTATTTTAAAAAGTTAGAAAGACTTTAAAATTTAAAAGCTTTACTCGTATCGTATTTTTAGCCCCTTTTTAAATAACTCGGCGGCTTTGCGGTTATCTTTTGCTCTGGTAGCGTCGGCAGCGGCTTCAATTTCTGCTCTTTCGCTGGCTTCTTTAACCCATCGTATTTCTTCTGATCTACGTCCAGCTTGTAATCTGTTAGCAGCTTCAGCCCATCGTGCTTCTTCCTCTTGTCGCAATTTTTCAGCCCTGCGAGCGTCTTCTTCTTCCTCTTGTCGCAATTTCTCAGCCCTACGTGCTTCTTCTGCGTCTTCCTCAGCTTTGCGTGCTTCTTCTGCGTCTTCTTCAGCCCTGCGAGCAGCTTCTGCATTATTTGTTTCTTCAATTTTCCGAGCTTCCGCTGCTTTACGAGCTTCTTCAGCCTTGCGTGCATCTTCAGCTTTGCGTGCTTCCTCAGCTTTGCGTGCGTCTTCTTCAAGTTTTAATTGTTTTTCTGCTAGGTCTTCCTGACCTTTTTTGAGGCTTTGTAATTCGTTGGCTTTACGATCTCTTTCAGCATTGGCTAGTTCTGCATTATTTGCAAGCATTGTTTTAATTTGGTTTTTTAGTTCTTCAATTTCAGAAATCAATTTTACAACAACGTTGTTATATCTAGCTTCAACATGTTTTTTAGATGGGATAGACCCATCTTTTAAACCGTCAAACGATGTGTTAAAAAATGTATTTAAATCTGGTGCATCATTATAGTTAATCTCACGAGAGCAAGAAAGCCATTTACCTGTGTTTTTTTCACGACTAATTGTTTTTGTTTCTTGAGAAACTTTTAATAAATCATCTGATTTTAAAACTTTGATAGTGTTCGATACATTTTTAGAAACAAAAAATTCATTTCCGTTGTTATTTGTATTAATGCTCAATTTTAATATTTTTTTATCAATAGCTTCATTCAACTGATCATTTTTATCTTTATTTAAAACAAGCCCTTCTTTTTCTATAACGTTAATAATTTCGTGCTGAACATCATTAAGCCATTTGTTGCTTAATGAAATTTCTTCGCTTGTTTCATCAAATTTACCGTCATGCGTTGTAACTCTCTGCATATAAAACCTTTCTAAAAAATTGAGCGGTTACAATAACCGCCCTTTTAAATTAGTTTTTTAAACAAACCCTTCTTTTAAATTTAAAATCCGATTTTAAAATGGTAGTTATTTCAATTACTTTTAATACCTTTGATTTTATTTAAAGATATAAGCTTTGGTTTCTCTTCTTTTTTGGGTTCAGGTTGAGGCTGTGATTGCGGTTTAATTTCTGGCTGTGGTTGAATCTGAGGCTGCTGAACAGAAGGCTGTTGCTGTGACAATGAATATTTAGGGTTTAATGGGTCTATTAAATGATCATAGTCGTCAATTTTACTAGGTCTGTAAGAATTTTTATAATCTGCTTCAGATTTGTGAATATATCGAGACCTGTATAAAATTCCCTCTGTTTCACTTTTCATCACATATTTATTTAAACCTTTTCCATAGTACATCGTTATAGGAACTTCCCAAACGATATCAAAATCAGAAAATAAAAAGCCAAAATGCAAATGAGCAGGGCAAGCATTTTGCAAAAAGTAACAAACGTACACATCTTTTTTGATAGCAAATGAAAATAGAATAGCGTTTATTTGTTTGCCTTCTGCTGTTTTTTTATTAACAATTTTATTCGACCCAATAATTAAACCTGTAGTATAAAAACAATCTATAATTTTAACATCAGGGTCAAATTTTCTGGCTAATTCTAAAAATGATTCTAAACTAGGTGAGCCTTTTGCTTTTAAAATTGCAGTTATCTCATTTATTCTTTGTGCGTTATTTTTTTCTTTTGGATTTAATCTTAAAGGTTTTTCCCATATGGGATATATAAAACTATCGCAAGTATCAGGAAAACTATTTGTAATTAAGTTATCTTTAGCAATACGTATTCTTTCAAATTCAAGAGATATTGATTTAATTAATCTAAAAAGATTTTTTCCTTTCCAGTAAATCCCTTTAGGCAGCAATTTAATAAATTCTAAAAACATAATTAACCTCTTAAAATATAATTTCCGATAAAACGGGTAGCTGGTCTTTTGTTAAAACAAGAGATTCTTTAATTTCTAGCAAACCACCCGTTGCAATTTCATTTCCACTTAAAGAAGTTCTTTGATTGGGAATTAATGAAGTGTCTAAAACTTCTAATTTTACAGAAAAGTCCTTATAATTTAAATTGAATTTACTTATTAAAATTGAAATAAAATTGGGCTTGTCTATTTGTTCAGATAAATCCATTTGTCTAAAATGTTTTTCAAAATACTTTTTTATATCTTTTGTAAATTCAGAAGATGACAAAGATGTACTTGAGTTTATTGAAATTGTAATTGTAATAGGTACTTTAACAATATCAATCATTTTAATTTCAGCATTTGCAGGAGCTATTTCCGTTATATATGAAAGCATTATATCTTTATTTTTTGGGACAATATCAACACTATTATCACAAACATAAGCTAAGCCAACACTGCCAGCTACATTTAAAGGATACCGAGGAACACACCAAGCTCTTGTTACGCCTTCAATTTCAAGCATCCATTCTTCATAATCTTTTTTTGTCCCTATACGCACAGGGTTACGATAAAATGCTAAAATTCTTTCTCTCCACGTTTCCGCATCTTCCTCATCGGCTGCGCCAATTGCGCCAATTTCATCAAAAAAGATTTCGTTATTTAATATGTATTCGATTGGACTATTTAAACTTAAAGCTGTCTCACCTAGTAAATTATAATCTGCTCCTGAATTTTCCGAAATTACGCTAACAATAGCCTTATTATTAACTGTTGATACTGGTGTTAATGTAAAAAATTTTAATCCTAATTCAGTTTGTAAAACAGTTCCTTTTGGAATTACTACATTATTTTTCGTTGATTTTATAATAACTTTACCTGTTGAATATGCAGATAACTTTCTAGGTACGTTATAAAATCTACCCCAATTAGGTAAATGTTTTTCATCGCATGTAAAAGGCGACATTTGTAGATATGCGTAATAAATTTGCCGATGTAATAAATAACAGACCCCTGCAATTACGCTTCCCAATTGGATTAGGACATACAAAACACCCGAATTTAATTTCGGAAAATAACTTAATATATCACTGTGAATCCTTGCTTGAATTTCTTGAAAGGTTTCTATCTTCATTTTTAGACTCTTATTTTATAAGTGATATTTGTTGGGGAAGTAACTTCTATTAATAAATTAACTCCTGTATTTGATTTATCCACGGTAACTTTGAAGTTTTTAATATATTGGGGGACTAAAATATCTAAAGCTTCGTTTGTGTAATTCGTTATTTTATCTAATAATTGATTGTTTATTTTCCCTCTATTTAACACAGTCCAAATTTTTGATCCAAAATTATTTGCAAACCATCCGCCCGTGTCTTCTTCGCCTTGTGGTAATTCCCAACTCTCGCAACGACAATCCGTAAATAAAATCATTCCAATTAAGCTTTCTAAAAATTCTTGTTCCGAGGAATTACCTGTTTTTTCTAAATTTAAATCAAAACATTTTTGTTCTAAATCGTATGAAAATATTAAGTCAGACATAAAATATCCTTATTTAAATGAATCTATTTTTGTTTTAATTTGTGAAACATCGGAAGCTAATTTTTTTATTAGGGGTGAGGTACTAAGTGGAGCTGTACCAGAGGGAGCAAGGGGGGGTTGTTGCGTTACCTACTAACGAAGCAAATTGATTAACCGCTTGAACAAGTTCACTAATAATACTTATCAATTCTCCACTGCTACCTTGTACTTTAAATTTATTAGTTTTTATTTCCGTGGTTTGAGTATCAATTTTAACGCTTGTGGAGGCTTTCAATTCAAAAGATTTAGTATCAATAAGGCTTGAATTAGCAGCTTTTAAAGTAAACGATTTAGTCTCTTGATTAATGCTTTCACTAGCATTTAATTTAAAAGCTTTGGTCTCTTGATTGATATTGTCAGAAGACTTTAATTCATAAGCTTTAGTCTCATTCTTAATGCTGTCAGTAGCCTTTAGTTCAAATAACTTAGTTTCATCCTGTATTTTCTCTTTTACTTTGGCAGTATAAAAATGAGTCTCTAATAAAACTTTATTGCCATTTTGAAAATGTAGTTTGTCTTTTTCATTGGTATATAATGCAACTTCTCCTGATTTTAAACTGATAGGTCTATAGTCTTTATCTTCTGTGGCTACAATGTAGACCCTGTCTCTTTCGCCTCCTGCCGCAATACAAAGGGCTTCGGTTTCAGGTAATGGCACAGAAGTAATGCCGTATTGTTGCCATCTTTCCACTTTTTCTTTTATCTCTCCCGAAAACAATTCTAATTGGCATGTTTGAGTTTTAGTTTTATCGTTCACAATTTTTAATGTACTTGTGCTAATAAAATTATGGAATTTCTGGTAAATAATTTCGTTAAAATTTGACATTTAAATTGCTCCTATATTGCCTAAAGATTTTTCAGAACGGCTTTCTTGGGGTTTGTATGCTTCAGGTATTACAAGTTTTAAATTTGTTTTATATCCAGATGTATCAAAGTTAAATACAGTTTCTTCAATTAAAAAATCAGCTCTTATTTCAAAACATTTAAAATCGACTGTTACTATTTCATTAATTTCCCACAACTCGCCATTTGGATTTAACCAGCCAACTACTGTCACATTTAATTGCAAACTTTTAGCGGTCTGATTCATCATCTCCCACTTACACCGCTCTAATGCTTCCACCTTTGCCGAAGCTTTACTTAAAGCAATTAATTTTATTCTTGGTCTTTTAACTGTGGGGTCTCTAACTTCTGCCACTGATTTTTTATGTTTTTCGTCTGGCGTGCCTTCATTAACGTAAGATTTATATGTTTGAAATTTTTGTGAATCATCCTCTACAATATCAAGCTCTAGTATATTTTTACCTTGTTCCAATTTGCCGCATTTTTTTGTGCCTACATCGGAAAAGATTAAGCCCCCGTTACGGTCTGGATACACTAAAACGTTTTGATATTTAGCTAATTTGCTTATTGTATTAAAAATTGTTTCCGTAGGCTGCATAGATATATTTTTAATTATGGTATTAGCCTTGCTACTTTTTCCAGATATAGAGATATTAAAGCCGCTTAAAAGTGTCTCTGCCATTTGCTTTAAAGATTGATTTTTAAATTCTTTGGAACTTAAAGCAGCGGTGGAATCAACTAAATCCCCTGTTTTATCCCTGCCACTAACCGAAAAAGATAGTTGCGAATTTGAAGCTTTATTTGCCCTTTTTTCCACATAGCCATCAATTAAAGGCATATTTTTATAAAAGACTTTGCAGCTATCGCCTCGCTTAATTAAATTTAAAGCTATTCCTTTTTCGATTTTAGCGTAATAAGATACCTCAAAAGAACCCGATAATGCCGCTAATGACCTTGTTATTTTAGCTGAATGCCAGCCTTTTAATTCCCCACCATTTGTCTTAACTGAAATAAGATATTCATTACTCATTAGGATAACTCCAGTATTTTATTTTTTTCTATATTAAATAAATTAGATATTTGATTTAATTCTAAAATCTTATCAATATTTTCAATTGATTTAGTTTGATTGAAAATCACATTAATTAAATTGTCTTCTTTGTTTACTTTAAAATATTGAGCTTCATTTTCATTAGATGAAATAACGTCAAACGGTAATAAAATGTTAAATCTAACATTTTTTAAATTATCAATTAGCTCTAATATTTCAATATTATCTATCCCATCAGCTTTAGGGTCTATTATTTTAATTTTTCTTTCTATATTTATATTTTGATTTAGTTCAATTTCTAGTCTTTTAATTTCGGTATCAATGCTTTTAACTAAAAATTTTTGATAATCATTGGCACTTTTTTTAGTTTCAAAAGTTGCTTCAGTGGCATATATACAAGCATCAATTAATGTAACGGTTTTCAAATGCTGAGCGGTCTTTTCTTTGGCTAAATGTGTGTCTGACTTGTTTGCTTTATTAAATTCTTTTAATTTATCAATGTCTTTTTCTTCTTGTAGTTCCTTTAATTTTGAAACTCTTCTGGTTGCTTCTAGTTCTGTTTGTGGTTTTGGCTCTGCTTGGATGTCAAGTTTTTTAATGGCAGCTTTAAAATTATTAGCTACTTTAGAAGGACTTACGTTGGATTTAACTTTATTATTTAGCATTGTTTTAGATGGGATAATCCCATCTAAAACACCATCTTTATCCTCAAATGCTTTACCTGATAAAACTGAATTGATTGCGCTAATTGCTCCCGATAATAATTTAGCAATTCTTTCAGGAGAATTTTTTATAGCATTTATTAAATTTTTAACACGTTTTAAAACATTAACAGCGTCACAAACTACCTGAGCCACTGCCCCAATTACATCTAAAGCGGCTCGTACTATGCCTATCACTTCATCAATTATTCCGTTTATTTTATGCACATAATCCATAACTGCATCAGCAAAATCTTTTAAATCTTTTATGAATTTTTTAATTGCTGAGAGCTTAGATTTTATAAAATCCAATAGATTAGGTTTAATAGTAACCTTTGGCGGTGCGGGTTTGCTGCATTCTACAAACTCAAAATCTAAATCTATTTGGCCTATTTTATTTGCTTGTACTTTTTTAATAAATACTTTGCACTCAGCCATTGTGTAAATATTAGTTGGCAGAGTTAAAACCCCTGCCATATTCGCTTCACAGGCAGCCTGTAATTTTTCCAATTTATCTTCTTGATCGTGGCCTATTAAAAAAGCTGACACTTTCCATTTGCGTCTAGCACGCCCTAAATGTTGCTCTTCAAATTCTTCTTTGAATGGCAATTCAAACAAGGCGAGTCTCTGTCCTGTTTCGCTGGTTTCCGTTTCTATGTGAAATTGGATTCCTCTGAACTCGCCAGTAAACGGCTTTATTTGGTTATATGGTTTAAATTTAGCCATATTCACTCCCTCCCAAATGCAAGGTTAGGGATTTTAAAAAACTTTGTTTTTGGATTTAAAATTGGAAGGTAAAAACGAGTAGTTATTTATATGGGAGTAGTAAAACTTTGAAAAAGCGTTTTAAGGGTGTTTCTGGCTCGATTTTGTATTTTTTTGACTAACAATTCATGCGAGACCAAAAATCAAATTTTTCTTAGCAGTCAATTGACTGCTATAATTTTATGAATTGAAATATATATAACTTTTTAATAGCATCCTTTTATGTCATAATCGTAAGAAATATTCAATTAGTATATATGAGGGACTAATGTCTGAAATAATTACAAAAATAATTGACCTATTAAAACAGATATTTTTAGTAAAATCAATTATTCTAGAAGATATATATAGTAATAAAAATACAGTAAATTTAAGTGATATAAAAGAAATGCAGGAGAGAAAAAAAGGGAAACTATTCAAAGACCCAGATGAATATAAAGGTTTTTATTCAAATTTAAGTAAAGCAGAACAAGAATATCACTCTAAAGCAAATACTGAAGATTCAACTTGGAATAAAGATGATTGTACTGCAATTGAAATAAAAGGCAGAAATGAATTACTAGTTAAATGTTCAATAACTAAAATTCATTTAAAAATATTTTTTTGCAGTGTAATTAAAATATTTTTTGTAATAATTTTAATAGCTATAGCATTATTTGCTATAATAAACTTTAGCGATTTTATAAAACAAGTAATAAAAACGATAACATCTATTTTAGATTCAGCTAAATAAAAATCTAGTAAAATAAATACAGCATATGCATATAGTCAAAAAATTAAACTCAAATTATAAAAATAAAATCAAATACTTAAGTCTACTTTCGAGTTTCACTTCTCAAAACTCGGATATTTGCAAAAATCACCGAAAATGTATACCAAGGCTGACTTACCCTAAAGTGATTCCTTTTGGTGGACAATATGCTATGAACTTAGGCGTTCATATAGAAGGGTTGTCCAATGTTAAAGAAGAAATCAGTTAAAAGTCAATATTCTCT
>NZ_JBIPMD010000152.1:0-8152 GCF_044369315.1 Silvanigrella sp. | reverse complement strand
GGTGATGAGTTGGTTCTGCCAATCCATTGGTAGCTCCTTTGTTACTTTTTTTTAAGCAACAATTAACTAACAAATTGGAGCTATTTCTTCAATCTTCACAATATCTTTCTCAACTCTTAACTGGCATCTAATATTGGTAGACGCTGGAACTTCAAAATGTTTTGGACCTACAGCCGGAACTTTATTAGAAAGTTTAAAAGCTTCGGGTTATGAACCGAGTCAAATTGATACGATTTATATTACACATTTACATGGAGATCATATTTGCGGAGCAACAAGTACAGAAGGGAAGATCAATTTTCCAAATGCGATACTTCGCATGTCTCAAGCAGAAGCTGATTTTTGGTTGAGTTCGAAAAATTCCGATGCTGCTCCTGAAGAGTTTAAAAAATATTTTAAAATGGCTCAAGATTCTGTTAAGCCTTATCAGGCAGCAGATAAATTAAAGCCTTTTGCAGTCGCAGAAACATTATCACCAGGCTTAAAAGCGATTCCTACTCCAGGGCATACAAGTTATCAATTTAGTTCTAAGGGAGAAACTATTTTGATTTTAGGAGATGTTATTCATAGCTATGCAACACAATTTCCAGATCCTAAAATTGGGGTTCAATTTGATGCCGATAGTAAAAAAGCAATTGCAATGAGAGCTTCTTTATTTTCAAATGCAGCAAAAAATAAAATTTGGCTTGCTGGTGAACATCTTCCTTTTCCAGGAATTGGTCATATTCGTCTAGAAGGGAAAGGTTATGTTTGGGTTCCTGTTGAATATGCTCCCTATGGTACTCAAACAACAAAGTAAAAATGAAATTTGAAAATGAAAATGAAGTAAAGAAACAACCTAATTTAATTACCCCAGAAGGTTATAAAAAATTAGTCGATGAATTTAATGAACTATCAAAAAAAGAGAGACCTTTGGTTGTTCAAGAGGTCTCCGCTGCCGCAAAACAGGGAGATCGATCTGAAAACGCAGAATATCAGTATGGTAAAAAAAGATTACGAGAAATTGATCGTCGTTTGCGTTTTTTAGATAAACGTATTTCTGCCGCTCGAATTGTAAATCCTAAAGAACAAATTGGTAATAAAATTTTATTTGGAGCCACTGTTAAGTTAGAAAATGGTGAAGGGGCTATTGTTACTTATCAAATTGTTGGTGAAGACGAGGCTAATTTAAATTTAAAAAAAATTAGTTGGAGATCTCCTTTAGGAAACGAATTATTAAACAAAAAAATTGGTGAAATTATTGTGGTAGAAGTCCCTGCTGGTACTCGAGAATTTGAAATTATTGATTTCAAATTTGTTTAATTAAACGGAGATTCTTTATGAAATGTTATGATATTGAATACAGAGTTCAAGATACAAATTGTCGGGGCTATATTGTTGAACCAAAATCACAGGGAATAAAACTACCTGGAATTGTAATGTACCCCGATTTTTGGGGTATAAACCCAAGACAAAAAAAAGTTGCTGAAAAGTTAGCAAATATGGGAGCAGTTGTCCTTGTTGCGGATATGTACGGAAATCAACAAATTGGTTCAACTGCCGATGAATCTGCAAAATTAATGAATTCTGCAGTTGAAAATAGTGAAATTTATAAAAGTAGAATCATAGCCCCGTTTGAACTTTTAAAAAGAAATTCAAATGTAAATCATTCTAAATTATTTTCTATTGGTTATTGTTTTGGTGGTGCTTCTTCTTTGCAGTTAGCAAGGTACGGTGAGGGTTTAATGGGAGCGATTTCTCTTCACGGTTTATTAACAAGTAAAATTAGAGTTCCTTCTCACCAAAAAATGCCTAAAATGCTTATTTTGCATGGGGCAAGGGATCCTATGGTTTCATCTGAAGATATTAAGAATTTTTATGATGAGATGATTGCTTGTAATGCAGATTTTACTTTTGTTTCTCATGGAATGAGTACACATGCTTTTAGCAATGAAGATGCGGCAGGTAATGAAGTAACTGCTTATCATTATTTATCTGATAAACGCTCCGATTCTTTCATAAAAATGTTTATAAATGAAAATCTTTAATATAAATTTTCGTACAAAATTTCATTGTGTTTTTTATTACTAAAATATTGATTTATATTTTTATCGGAAACAAATTTTAAAATTGTTTCCGCAATTTCCATTGTGTATTTATTTTCAATTGTATTATTTAAAAATCCAAAATTAAAATTTTTAGTCAATATTTTATTATTTTTACTAATTACTGTGAAGTTATAACATAAATAAATGGGGTTATTTAATTTTATAATTTCTTGTTTTTCTATTGCATTTTCAATGTAATAAATTACCATAAAATCATGAATTTGAGGACTTATTTTTTGGATAAAGGTATAT
The DNA here is from genome assembly GCF_044369315.1 of Silvanigrella sp. Lineage (NCBI taxonomy): Bacteria > Pseudomonadati > Bdellovibrionota > Oligoflexia > Silvanigrellales > Silvanigrellaceae > Silvanigrella > Silvanigrella sp. The sequence continues at coordinate 5,813 of NZ_JBIPMD010000152.1, read as the reverse complement.
TTATTGTTAGGATTCAATATGTTTGAAAACTTCTCTTTTAAATATAAACTTAAAAAACTTTCTATTTGATAAAGGTTATTTTTATTTAAAGACCCTAAGCAAAATTTAGCAATCGTATGATCATTATTATTTGTTGCTGTTAAAAAGTGGTTTTCTAACTGTAAATAGGAAGGACAATCTTTTGTTATAGAATCTATATTTAGTTTTCCAATTGAGCTAAATCCAACAATAGACTGATAAGTTGCATTGTATCTTTTTGAAATATAACGCTCATTATAAATAATATTTTGTTCATTCCACTCAATTAATGTCGATTCAAAGTCAAACCTAAAACTTTCTAATAAATTTTTGCCAAAGGTAAATTTATGTTTATTTAAGTTAATAGCATTAAAAAAATTATAAAATGGAATTCTGAAACCACATAATGAAAGTTTTTTATAGGTTTCTAAAATAATCAGGCAAATTATTTTTTTTGATTGTAAACTTGATGTTAAGGTTTTTTTATTAAAATAATTATTTAAAAAAATACTAATTTTTTCTTTTCCTAAAAATGGATCTAATGTATTTAAAGTATTTTTAATAATATCACTATTGAATGAATAGAAGTTAATTAAAAAGAAAATCCAAAAACTTTTTTCATTTATAATATTCATATTTGATTTTAATTTATGTATTAAACCAGAATATTTTGTAAAAAATTCACTAAATATGACATTCGTATCTGACCACTCTTTTTTAAGAAGGGTTTGGCAATAGAAATAATCCTCTTTTGAAGTAGAGGATAAATAATTTGTTTTTTTTGAGTTTATAAAATTTATATATTCTTTGATTGATTTTAATAATATGCTTTGAAAGCTCGTTTCATTTAATTTATAATTTACAGCAGCTTCATTTTTTTCATGAAGAATCTTTAATTTAAATGTAGAGTAATAATGATTGTCTTTTTTTAGTAACTTATTTATATTCTCAATTAAAAACGATAATTCATTTAATTCAAATAGCTTTAACCCCATTTTAGGATTATAAAAAACGAGTTGACAATTATCAAAACGATAATAGACAAAAAGTCCATAAGTATTTTGTTTTTGAGACAAGTCTTGTATAAAATAAAAATTGCTATAATTTTTATCTTTAATTAGGTTTTGAATATCCTTTTCAAGTTTATTTAGGAAAGAATTATTTTCTTGATTATGACAATCTGTATTTTCAAATAAAATATTTTTATTTTGAATTTGTTCTGTAATGCAATGAGTATAATTTATGAAATCATTTTTTATGTTTTCAGGTATTTGTATTTGAAGATGATGAGATACATTGGTTAAATTGTGATTGTCGATTTCATTTTTATCAAATGCAATTTTATTTGAATAAATATCTTTTTTAAATTTTTGAGTTTGTATTAAATAATCAAAACTTTTTTGGATGTTATCTTCAAAATAGGACTTAAAAAGAGATAAGTCGCCATAAGCATAAAAGTCATTTTCTATAAACTTTAAAAATAGACTGACTAAGGAAAAGGAAGGTTGATGAATGAGATCATCCAAAATCGGTTTTGTACTTTTAATTGAATTTTTGCTTAAATGTTTTTTTTAATTGTATTTTTACTAATCCTTGGCAAGCTTTGAGAAAACACCATCTTGTGTACAATCTCCATATTACAGATGTTATGTGTAATTTGTTTTAATTTTGTAAAAATTTGTAAAAATTAAAACTAAATTATTGTATATATGAAATTTTTTAAAAAATATAAAAAATGAGGAGATTTTTGTAAAAAAATTTTTGAACAAAAAAAATGCATTTTGCTTTGATTGATTTTTAGTTGAAATGATTAAAATGAAACTTAATTTGGAGGTGCCGATCGGATTTGAACCGATGTGAAAACGATTTGCAATCGTTTGCGTAGCCGCTCCGCCACAGCACCTTATCAGGAGGAAGAACCTATAACGTTTCTAAAGATACTTGGCAAGGGGTTTGGTAAAAAAGATGAACTCTGTTTATGAGTGGTAAAGAGGCTCTTTTTTCTACAAACTAGAGACGTATTCAAGCCATAAGTTGTCAAGTTCTTGAAATATTTCGGGATAATCTTTTTGGTAAAAATCTCTGACCACTTCCATTGACGAATTAGGAACATTAAAATGGGTATTTCCACTTCTAGTTTCTCTATCAAAATAAATTTGTGAAGAAAAACGGTCATATATATCTACTATAGCTAAAATATGAGGATCGGTGGGCCATGATAAGCGGAACCTTTGGCAAATATTCTGAATAATGTTTTTTTCAATATTTCGATGAATTTTTTCAACTTCTTTTTCACGTAATTTAATAGGATAAATTACATCACTCGCATAGGCTTCTGCTAAATCGTGCAGAGCAGCGGCATGATAAAGTTGAACCCTTAGTTTTTCAGGTAAATTGAGTTTTGTTGCTAAAAGGCGGCATAAAAATACCACTTGAAACGTATGTTCTCCCACACTTTCTGGAAAATGATAACTCCATCCTTTGTAACGATAATGTTCCTTTAGTTTTTCAACCATTCCTAAAAAGGTGGAAGAATATCCAGAAATTCCATTTTCAAGACGTCCTCTATTTGCTTCATCGAATATTTGATCCAATAAAGTAATGGCATCTTTCCAATTAAATTTAGTAACGCTTGTTTTTTTATATTGCGACTGGGAATCGGAAAGAGAACAAGGATGAAATTTAGAAAGATCTTTGTTTGCTAACGCTTGTTTTCTTTTTTTATCGTAAAATGTTTTATGCCGTTCAGCACCAAAAAACTGGTTGCCAAGTAAACATTCTTTTTCAATATATAACATAGAGGCAAAGGAATCGATCAATTCATGTAAACCAAATAAAGTAGCAGAGCGTGTTGTTTCAATTCCTAAAGAAAGTTCTGTTTCTTTCCAAATTTTTCCTCTTATGGTGTCGTATATTTCTTTTACTTCGGGATGATTTTGTCGCAAGTGGTAACTTGGGTCTCCTAATAAAGTTTTAGGCAATTCAGCAAATATCGAAAGTTCAATCAACTCACATTGTTCTGTTGTGGAAAGATCTAAATAAGGAGCTAAAATCATGCTTAATATAATTTGGGTGTAACCATGTTCCGCAGCAGATTGCCTTTTTATGCAGATAGAGTCTGAAAATAAAGGAAGGGAACATATTATTTTTAATTTTCCAAGTTTACTTGGAATGAGCTTATCTATTTAAAAATCCTTTTTATTTAAGGAATAATTATATCCTTTTGCATATTCAAGGTAACGGAGTGTGGTTGCGATTACACCTTCGTATTCTTTGTCGGAAACTTGCCTAATTACCTTTGCAGGTGAGCCAAGAACCAAGCTACGCGGTGGTATGGTAACACCTTGCGTTACGATAGCTCCGGCCCCAACAATGGACTCTTCTCCAATAATGGCACCATCCATAATAATGGCACCCATTCCAATCAAACAGCCACGTTCAATTTTACAGCCATGTATTGTTGCTAAATGACCAACACTGACATCGTTTGCAATATGAGTTGCAAATTTTTGATAGGTGCAATGCACCACAGAGTTGTCTTGAATATTTGTATTTTTACCTATGTAAATATGATTTACGTCACCTCTTACAATGGCATTAAACCAAATGCTACAATTTTCTTCAATGATAACGTCACCTATAATACGTGCTCCATCTGCTAAAAAAACAGAATCTGTTAACTTAGGATAAATTCCATTATAAGAAATAATGGTTGCATGAGGACTTCTGTTAACTTTCATTTTTTCATTTTGTGTCATGAATCATTCCCTTTTCTCATTTCATTTTCTTAATTTCCGATGATTTAAATTGACAATAAATAAATTGGCAATTTGGAATTACAAATATCATATGGAAGCCTCTTTTTAAAAAAAAAATATTTTAATTTTCGATTGCTCTATACAATTTATGTTGTAATTGTTTCCTTAATTTCATTTCATGGAAATGCTCAAGATACTTCTAGTTTAAAAAAATCTGCCCCAATTTATCAAAATCCATTTGATCTTGCTAGCGGTGGTGCCAGTTTGACGAGAGCGACTCAAGAAGGAGTGTTGTTTTCAAACCCAAGTTTGCCCGCTTTTGGGGAAGGCTATTTTAGATGGATTTTTTTTCGAAGTACGCTGAGTGTGGGGGATGGAACAATAAGTGCAGCAAGAGATGCCGCTCAAGCCGCAACAGGAAATACAACAACTCTTGCAACAAATATAATTGAAGATGCGTTTAAAAAACCAATTTATGTTGGTTTAGACAATGCCGCAGGAGTGCTTACATCTCATTTTGGAATTGCAGGTTTTGCTTCTTCAAAACTGGATATCAATGGTCAAAAATTTGGTACGGTTGGGGTTCCACAATTGCAAATTAAAAACAATGCTTTTGCTGGTGTGGCAACAACAATGAGCACAACTTTAAGCGATTATTTTGCCATAGGAATTGGTCCAAAATATATTTATAACTCAGAAGTAAATACAAGCCTTTCTGTTTCTGAAGCATCAGATCCAGGTATAGCAACAAGTAAATTATCGAGTGCTTTGAAAAAAGGAAATGGTCTTGCTACGGATATTGGTTTTACAACACAATACCGCACTAAAAATTTTGATTTAAGACTTGCAGGAGTTGTGGCTGATGTTGGCAATACGACCTTTACAGGGGGTTTGCCTCCTTGGCTTCAAACTTATAATGCAGGTATTGGATTTGCTCTTCACGACTTCACAAATGCCTTACATTGCTCTTTGGATTATAGAGATATTACCGATGTCTATGGTGAAGATCGTCCGAAAAAAATTTTTATGGGCTGTAAAGTTTTAATCACCCGAATTTTTGGAATTGGTTTTGGTTATTTACAAGGATGGCCTTCCTACGGGATCGTCTTAAATATGTTTTTATTTCGCTTAGAAGCAGGAGTTTATTCAAGAGATGAGGCCATACAATCGGGGTTGGTTGGACAAAAAGTATATTTTGTTTCTTTAGGTTTTGAAATATGAAAAAAAGAAATTTTATTTTTGCTATTTCATTATTAACAGTTGCTACTTTATCTTGCGGAGGTAACGTTCTTGCTACCTTATCTACAAAAAAAAGTCTTCAAGAACAAGCTATCAACGATATGCAAAATGGCAATTATGCGGAAGCTCAAACAAAATTATTAACAATAATTGCCTCCGATCCTAGCAATTACTCAGCGGTATCTCTTTTAGCATCTTGTTACGCTGCTATTGGCGAAATTAAACTTTATGATATTTTAATAAAAGTAGCGACGGATAAATCTCTATCAAATCCAAGTTCAAATCCAATTAATTTTTCTGCAGCTGTGCTTCCGCCTCCTTCCGCTTTTATTTTTTCTCAATTGGTTTTAGCAATAAATACAATGGCAACAATTCCTTCCGCAAACTTAACAAGCGACATGTCTTTTTTACAACAAATGTTACTTGACATTTATTTGCTGCTTCAAATGCAAGACTTGTTAAATACACTTCGTGCTGGTGGTACGTTAACTAATGCTCAAATTGCTTTATTATTTTCTACAATTGCAAATGTAAATGGAGCTTCTAACTCGGGAAGTAGCAATCAGCTCACCCAAGCGATTACTTCTGTTACTTCTGGAATAACCAATTCGCCTGGTGGTACTCAAGCTCAGCAGGTTGCCAATTTCTTAACTCCATTCATATAATTCTTCTCAATTTATTTTTTAAAGTGTCCTCCCAATAAGTGATTTTTACAAAGCATAAATCCAGAATTAAATCTCCTTTTGAGGAGGAGATTTAAATGGAGATGGAAAATAGACTTTTAAAATTGTCAGAGCA
>NZ_JBIPMD010000151.1:0-8170 GCF_044369315.1 Silvanigrella sp. | reverse complement strand
CAAACGGCATCCAAAGTCCGTTCAACAAAGGGCTTGCTTGTCCATGTTTTCGGAAGATTTTCTGCATGCCTTTTTAAGTACATATTCTTTTTCTAAAAACACATTCTCAACTCTTAACTGGCATATAAAGATTATAATGCATTTTATATTGATGAGCTTAATTTAATTAAAAATTTAGCAAGTAATCTTGCAACTGAAATTAATGATCAGAAAAAAAAGCTTTTAGAAATCAAACTACAAGTCATAAAAAATCCTTCAGTTGTAGAATACTTTGTCAGTTACTATCTCGAGCGTAGTTTACTTACTTATATGGAAAAAGCATACTATGCAGCTTATAATGCAGCTCCTCCTCATAAATTTGCAGAATGTGCAAGAGGCGCTGCAGCGCTATTTGCAAATGATTCTAAGGCTGGTAAAGCTAGAGAGCTTAGGAAAAAAGCAAATAATGCTTATAAAAAAGCGGATAAAGCTTACAATTTGTACAAAGCTGCTGATAAATCTCATATGAAAGCGTTTTATGATAAGAATACTTTTTTTGAATTAAGAAAAAAATACTATGAAGCTGAAGATTTAGCTAGAAAATTAGATGAAGAAGCAGATAATGCTTTTAATTTAATAAGTGCAACATCTAAAATTAATTGAAAAAATAATCTAGTAAATTCATTAAATATTTTTATTTAAAATATAATTTAAATTTTATTAATTGTATTATTTATTTTATGATTCCTCATAAGCAAAGATCATTTGCACAAAAAAAATAAGAGTATCTAAAAAGTTAGTATTTTAATTTATATAAACTTAAAACCGTTGCTAAATTAAAAATTCAGCAAAACATAAATGCCTTATATTATTAGAGTAAAATCAAATTAATTATTTAACATATTTTTTAGATATTATAGCGTGATTTTCTATTTTTATGTGTGAAAAATATACTAAAATATTGTTTTATTTTATCAAAATATAAATTATACAACATGTGTTTATTTATTATTAAAACAACTCAAAATTTTAATTTAGAGTTAATTTATTTGAAAAAAGAAAAAAATGAATAATTATCAAAAAGAACTATCAAGACTTCTCGAAAATTTTTCAACAATGAGCCATGAGTTTGCTAAAAATAATCCCAACTTGTTGCCAGCGATTTATAGCAAAGAAAAGTCATGTAACGATCCAGAGACAGATAGACTAGACGAATGCCTTGCTTTCATGATGGCACAAAGTAATGTCCGGTTTTTGGAAAATTCATCTGTAATGGCGATGAATGACTTAAGTAAATTTTTACCTGAGTGGTTTGAGCCAGCTGTTTCCTCTATAATTTTAAAAGCTAAAATAACGGATTGGAATAATTGGCGCCATAGACATTATCCAGAAGAAACATTATTTGCTCATTATTTAAAAAATAAAAACAATCAGGAACTCTCTTTTTCAAATGATCTTCCTGTAAAACTAGTTCCACTTGACATAACAGAATCTTATTTTACTTATATAAATGATCAATATTGTGCTGTTTTAAAATTAAAATCATATGAAAAAATAAATAAATTAGAAAAAGTTAAAATATTTATAGATTATAGCAAATTTAGTAACTTTTATCGTTTTTTAGATGAAATATTTTTCACTAAACAAAAAATTGAGGTCATCAAAAAAAATAAAAGTTATTTCACAAATGTGAATAGAGAAAATATTGCATACTCATTTTTAGATTTATTTGACTTATCTATTTATAGCGAAAGTAACTTTACTTATTATCTATATCAATTTGTAAATTATTTAAATAATTATACCTTCATTAATTTCGATTTTTCAATGTTTCCATTTGAAATGGAAAATGAAGAAGAAATTAAAATTATTATACCTCTTTCTGAATATATTAAAGATTCAAGCCAAGTTAATAATTATGCATATACAAATTGTTTTGCAAGTAAAAATAAAAATGTACAAAGAGGTGATCCAATATATTTAATAAAAGGAACAAAACCTTATTTAACATTAGATAGAGCATCTAAAAAAAATTTCATTGGTATTAAAAAAATTCAATTTTTTGATCTTGAGCACAAAGATTTAAATTTAGAGTTGAATAAAGATTATCGTATATATAAAAAATTTATTATGGATGATAAAAGTTTAGATATCATTTATTATTTAAAAATATGTAAAGTAATTGACCGTGATATTATAATTCTACCTTATTTTAATTATTCTGATTTAACGAATGCGCATGTCGTTCAAGTAAAGTCTAATCTTGTTTTAAAAAGGAATCATAAATATTTATTTGAAAATTTAACTGTACCTTCCAGAACTACTTTTTATATTGAAAATTTTAAAGACAACTATTTTTATAGCAATATATTTTTAATGAATTCAAAAATAATAGAAGAGAATTTGAGTATAAAAAATATTTTTAATACACTACAATATTTTTCAGAAATGTCTCTTAGTTATAAAGGAATTATTACAAAAATAATAAGCCAATTAAATTTAATTAGTGAAATTAATGACAAAAAACAGGTACATAATGCTCACGGTGCTTTTCATCAAAAAAGATACCACGTTGTTTTTGAGTTGAATAAGAAAAATTATCAATTTGGTGGTGTATCTATTCTTATTAAATTTATTGAAACACTATTAAACAAAGCTTCAAAATTGAATTCCGTATATAAAATAGAATTAAAGGAAACTAAATGAATCATATTATAAAAGATTTTGAAAAAATATTATATAACTCTCTTGTGTATTATCCTGATAAAAATATGAATGTAGCTTCAACTTTTAAAGTGATTTTACCAGAAATATATTATGAAAAATTTAGAGAATTAAATGAAAACCAAAAATTAATAATAACAGAATTTGTAAATATATTTTTAGATAAATTACAAAAAAGTGAGCAAATAGATAACAAAGAATTAAGAGAAGGATTTTTAGAATTTAAATATCAAAGTGATATACTTTTAAATAAACAAAATATTATGAACTACGTAATTGAATTTTTTGGCGATACAATTGACCCATATCATGACGTTAAAATGCTTTCAAACGCACAATGTCAAATTAAAGTTGAAAATAATCAAATTGGAAGTTCAAATTTTAATAATTTTATGGGTAAACATATTTTACTTAATAACTGTGGTTGTCATGTCGTCGTAAAATTAAATTCAAAATATCAAGATAAAGTAGTTGAGTATATGAAACAAAATAAATTAGCACTATTTTATTTTAAAACAAAAAAAGAGATGACTTTATATTTCACTTTAACTTTTTTTGAAGGAAAAGCGGTTTACTTTAAAAATTCATTTGACACAGAAATTGAAGAATTTAATTCACTTTAGGAAAACTTAATATGATATTTGAAAATGTAATGAGTGAGCACTTGTATGAAATCAGAAATAAATTACATCAACTTGGTATAAAATATCCTGAAGTAGGTCCTCATTTTGGATTGAGTCATTCCGGTTTAATAGATAATGAAACTGAAAAATTAGCTGAAGCATTTTCATTTAAATTGACTATGTCTGAATGCTTTAGAAAAAGTACAATTACAAATTTAATGAAGCCCTTTATGGAAGTACGTTTTCCAGAGTGGTTCCGCCCTGAAGTCTCATCATTTATAGTAGAATTCAATAATTTTGACGATTATGAAAGCATATCTAATTATTTGTCAATTAATAAATTAATGAATTATTAATTTAGTAAAGACGGTAAACAGTATTTCTTATCTTCAAATGAAGAATATGAAATACATCCTTTTACAATTGAAAAGTCCTATTTTACCGTTTCTGAAACTTTAACTCATTGTTATTTAAGTTTTAAAAATCAAATGATGGAAAGTGATATAAAAATTAAACCAGAGATCAAAATATATTTAAATTCATTTAATTATGAAGAAATACTCCATTTAATTTCTTATATTTTTGATCCAAAATTTAAAGACAAGAATTTGTTAATTAAAACTAAGGATAAAGAATATGAAATAAATAGAAAAAATATAAGTTTATCTATTGATGGTATAAAAAATAAAATAAAAAATGTTTTTTATAATAATGAAAATAAATTATCTATTATTAATGATGTTTTAAATAGATTAAATCACTTTTTTTACATTGTTATTGATTTGTCTTCTATTGATCTTAATCAAGAAGAAACTTTTTTACTGGACATTCCTTTATCAAGTGAAGCTTATCAAAATTTTTCTAAATTAGCAAATTTTGCAAAAACAAACTGTTTTCCCGTCTATGATATTTATAAAAAAGATTTAAATGCAATTAGCTTATATGAGATAAATGAAGACTCAAAAATTCCTATATCAAATTTGAAAGATGACAATTTAATTAGTGTTATCGATGCTGAGTTGTATGAATTTTCAACAAAAGAGTATTCTGAGTTACCAAGTCATCTTTATGTTGAGAGTTCTATTCAATTCACTCCTTCTATACCATATAATATTGAACATACTCTAATTTTTAAAAATTTTGCTAATAATTCAGATTCATTTTTTATTAGCAATGGAATTTTTTCAAACTTATTTCAAAGCAAATTTAATATTATAAATGAACCTGTATCTATTACTGGAAAGATAAATCTTTCATTTGGGAAAATTATCACTAAACCTACGGAAACAATTTTTTATAGTGAAATATTAAGTGACTCAGAATTTTTTAATTTTATTTATAATTGGGATTATTTTATAGGTAAAAAAATGGCTAATTTAGATATGATTATTACTTATGTTGAAAAAATTAAGCCTTTATTTTTTAATTATAAAAATGCATTTATTAAATATATAGAAGAAATTAAAATTGAAAAATGGGAAATGGTTGCTAAAATGAATTCAAAAGGAAAACCAACAATTATTTCCCGCTATAAATTAAAAAATACTGAAAATAAAGTAAATTATTTTTATGATAGAATATTAGAAAAAATTATAGACAGTTTAGCAGAAACAGACTTGGTTTATGAAATAGTTAGAATATAAATCAAGTACGGAGATATTATGAATTTTTTAAGTTTTATAAAGCCTAAGCCACATGTTTATTTAGATATACATTCGGCAAACCCAAATAGTACAGGTTATACTTTAAATATAGAAATATTAAAAGCAGGAAAAATTATACTTGAAACAGGAATTAATAATTTTAAAATAGAAGAAGGTATTAGTAAATTTTTTAATATGACTTTTAGTTTAACTTTAGCACAAAATGAATTTACTTCATTGTGCTTTGATATGTTAAAAAAAGGTAATATTTTTAACTTAGAAACCATTTCACCATTTTTCTATTTTAAAAACGTGCATGCTTATTTAAGAGATGCAAAAAGAAATATGGTAAGAGAATTTAATGCCTATATTGCGAATGTTGATGTTTCTTCATTTAGTAATGGAGAAGAAGATTTTGTTAATATAACATTTATGGCCTATCCGCTTCCTTGGTTTATGCAAGAAACAAATAATTATTTAGTTTATGTAAATAAAACAATTCAAGATATTATTAAAGATGTCTTTACTGATTTTTGTAAAAACAGTTTTATAACGGAACCATATTCTCCTGTTTTTGTTGTTAAACCAAAAAAAAACAACTTTAAGGACAAACTGTGTACAAAATGGCGAATCTAACTGGGATTTTATTCTAAGATTATTAGATGAAGAAGACTGGAATTATACATTTGTTCATAAAAATAAAAAATGTGAATTTCATATATTTGATAATATTGAAACTCCTAAAATGCTTATACCTAAAAGTGGCGAAAAATTATTAAATTTAGACTTGCTTGATGATTATAGTTTGGTAAATACTTCGACGAATGATCAAATGATTATGAAGAAAGAATATTTAACAAATTTAGGGTACCAAAATAACGTTGCCACGCAGCCTGTAGACGCCATAGAATCCGATTTCAGACAACATACTAAGTTAATTAAAAAAGATGAAACAAAACCTAAAGTAACGCCTATACGCCCTTCACCAGTAAAGCTAAAATGGACTTGTGGATTTGAAGGTGGAAAAAAATATGCAGAAGCTGGTGATACAAATAAAAATACAAATGAAAAAGCAGAGAAATTAGAAGCAAAATATTCTGTTAATTATTATTTAGCATTTGGAAAAACAAATTCATTAAAAGCATATTTAGGAAGCACTATTAATGCAAAATATTCTTTGGATGCCAAAAAATTACAGTCAACAACTATAAAAAATTTAACAAACTATCGTGTTCAAGATTTATCATTTAGTTTTTTTATGAGTCCTTTTATTCATGATAAAACATGCTTATTTTATACCGATTTAATTTTACACCCAGCTGATACTCAATACGGCATTGAACAAGAATATATCCGGAACTTTATAGACGGAACAACTCACGGAAAAGTAGTTGCCGATGATAAAAAAATATATTTAGATGAAAAGTTTTATATAAAAATTGCGTTACCTTGGCAGTATGATGGCATGCCTGTAAAATCAAAATTTATTTATGCTCGTTATATGAGTCCTTGGGCAAGCCAAAACTATGGAATGTTTGTTACCCCTCGCCATGATGATGAAGTTTTAATTGCATTTGAAAATGGGGATCCCGATTTACCTATAGTATTAGGAAGCTTATATAATCCTAAAAAGAAATACCCTGTAGATTTTAAAAGTAAAAAACACGTTTTAACAATTTATGATCAGCCTTCTGAAAACAATTATTTTGAAATGGATCATAAAAAAGCAACTGTAAATATTGCTGCCGCTGAACATATGAAAATTCGTTCTTTTGGTGATCATTTAACGCAATCCAAATTAAAAATGGAAATGATTACATATAAAAATATGCTTTCTAAATCCAAAGAACAAATGGAATTTAAAACTGAAAAAAATATGTTGCTTGATGCAAAAGAAAAAATAGAAGTAATTACTGAAAAGAATTATCACTTGCAAGCAAAGGAACGGGTAGAAATTTTTTCTGATAAACATTATTTATTAGAAACAAAAGACCAAACTGAAATTAAAGCAAATAAACACATTTCCACAACATCCCTTGAGCATACAGAAATTAAAGCGGATAAATATATTTCTATTAGTTGTTTAGAAAATATGGAATTAACTACAGATAAAAATTTTAAATTATCTGCTAAAGAAGACATTTTAATTGAGTCAGAGAAAAATATCATTATTAAAGCTGGTGAAAGTCAGATTATTTTAGACAAATCTGGAAATATTATTATTAAAGGGAAAGAAATTAAAATTCAAGGTCAAACTAAAGTAAACGTTATTAATTAAAAAATGAAATATATAATATATTTTGCACAATAGGATTTTGTGAAAATGGAAAAAGGGATTGTCGTCGAAGGAGATTCTTTATCAAGTGGAGGAAAAGTTGTTCAAGGAAGTGGCACAATAGTTAATGGATTTAAAATTGCACTTTTAGGTGATCCAACAAGCTGTCCTATTATTGGTCATGGTTCGGGAACAATTGTTGAAGGCGATACTGAATATACAATAATGGATAGACCTGTTGCCTTAGAAGGTCATAAAGCTTCGTGCGGTTGTGTTCTTACTGCTAAACTTGTGGGGCTTCAATTTAAAATAAATGTTCCTGAGCCAACAGTCATTGATGAGATAAAAAAATACATTGCAGATTTACATAATTCAGTAAATGAAAGTTTTGCTCAAATAAAAAATACAATCAATGAAATTATTGATTCTCCAATTGATTTTTATTGCAAAGATTATGACAAACCTTATGAATCGAATTCAAAAAATCCTGCTCCTATTATTGCGAAAGGTTTAGTTTGTTCCTTTCGTAATGATTATATTTTAAATAATAAGGGACAACAGGCACCTGTACAAACAAAGAAAACTGAAGTAAATAATAATCCGTTTAAGAACAACCAAACAAAGTTGGATTGCTCAAAAAATGTGTACAGAGGTGGAGCTCATAAAGATACTCGTTTACCTATTGGAGATGGAAAAGACTCTCACCACATGCCTTCAAAAGATGCTTATAAAGGTTCAGTAATGAACCCCGATGGAGAAGCGATGAATGGTCCAGCTATTCAAATGGATCCTAAAGATCATAATCTAACTGCGAGTAAGAGAAGTAAAGAATGGTATGATCCCCGAAAAGTGGACTATTAAATTTCATAATTTTCTTCATATTCTAAAGGTGCATGATAATCAAGGGCAGAATGAGCACGAATTCG
>NZ_JBIPMD010000150.1:0-8233 GCF_044369315.1 Silvanigrella sp. | reverse complement strand
CGCTTGTATACCTTCTTTTGGTTAACACCATTTCAACACCTCTTTCCTATAAGTTTTTTTCGGATCTGGGTGTCTACTTTCTTAGGGGAGGATCAATTCAAACAGACTTTTGAAAAATTGAATATTTTAGACTCTCTATCAAAGCTTTCAAATACAGAAAGAGACGTTGTCATATCGAATATTAATGACTTGTATAAATTACAAAATGGTTTGAATGAGTCTTTATCAAAATACTTTGAGTCTTATACAATTTTACCAAATATCAAAAGTGGTTTGGCTTATATGTATTATGGAATGCTTGCTTTAGAAGGAAAAACATTAACCGAGTTAATTGAATTGAAAGCGAAGAATTATAGTGGTGATTTATTAAAAATAGATACATTTAAAGATATTGCAGGTACAATAGGAACATTTGGAAATGTTTTATTAGCAGCTGGACAAGCGCAAATGGTGATTGCTGGCCTTTCTCAATTTAAAGAAAATGTAAAAGAAGTAAAAACATTAAATGCTTGGTTAGAAGATTTTAAAAATAGCAATTATTGGAATGAAGTAGAAAAATCAAACTTAGATTCAAAATCAAAACAAAAAATATTAGGTACGAAAAGAATCATTGAAGTTTTTTATAAAAGTAACAGAAATTGGATTTTAACACGTTCTGCTGGAGATACTTTAATTACAGCGGGTCAAGCTTTGATGTTTATTTCGAGTCCATTATTAGGGAATGAACCAAATACGGCAATATTAGGAGCTGGCGCTACCATTTTAGGAGTGACGACTTCACAAGCTGCCGATCATTATATTGAAAATCATTTCAATTTTGATGAAGCTCCTGAAAAATCTTTAGAAGCTAAAATTTCAGATGGTGAATCCGACTCAGCAGAGTCTATTTCCTATACAGAAAAATTAATAGATAGATACGAACAACTTGTTGACCTTTCCAGAAAAAAAACTCATATACGTGTTTGGCAAAAAATATATGATTATATGATGCAAAATCCAAATATGGATTCTAATTTGATCATAAGTAGTCTTAAAAATGATTGGGACAAAAAAAATACATCTATAAACAAGTCTAAAGAAGTTTATTATAAAGAGGTTTATTTATCTTCTTTAGAAGAAATATTTCCAAATGAGAATTCAGAAATATTTACAAAAAATTTAGAATTTATAAATAAAGCTAAACAATTATTATTAAATAATAATGACTCAATTTCTTTTATTACTTTTGTTTCAACGCATTTAAAAAAAATACATATAAAAATTCAAAATAAAGATTATTCACCATCTTCTCTAAGTGCTGAAAATGTTTTATTGAATTTATCGAATGATAAAAATGATCTTGTTAAAATTAAAAATATTTTTAGTTTTTTTGATCATTTTGATATTTCTCCAGAGTTTGACAGAAGAATAGTTAAGAAAATTATTTTACGTAATGGTTATTTAGGTTTTAGAGAAAAAGATGCGGTTCTTAAAAAGAAAATATCGGAAAGATATTTAAAAGAAGTTTCTGTAAAAACAGACAAACAACCCTGGAATATTCCAAATCCAATGCCTGGTATATTTGCATACTATTTTCCTGAAAAATTAATAAAAACAGATATGTTTAAAAAGCCATTGTTTTTTTCTCAAAAAACAAAAAAAATATATGTTTTTGATAGAGAGCAATTTATTAAAGACATAAATAATTATGAAAATTTAGATACAGAAAATAAAAAAATAGTCGATGAATTTTCAAGGCTTGTTTTTGATTTTAATAGTTCAAATTATATTGATAATCATTTTCTAAATAAGGTAGTTAAATTTAAAAATGCATTTGGCAGAGAAACAAGAGATGTTTTTCATTTAGCTTATAATGGAATTGCAAAAAATATATTTAAAACTGAGTCATTAAGACCATTGGTTGTAGGTGCAAGAGATCAAGTTGATCAATTTAATAATATAAATAATTTGAACTCAAATTTAAATTCAAAACAATTAAATTTAAAGAAATTTTCAAATTATACTTATAGTGGAATTAAGAAATTTTCATCCTTTGCAAATAAGTATAATGTGTTTATGAACTTTGTTTTAATGCCCAATACATTAAATCAAATTAAAGATTCTATTGAAAGTGGTGATGTTAAAAATGCAGTTATTGATTCCTCTAGTTTTGTTTTTAATCAAACTGATTTAGCTTTAGATCTCATTAGAAATATTGGAATGAAATCGTATTGGTCAAAACATCCTAAGACGTTTCATAATCTAGGCTCATTGCAAATTGTAATAAATTTTGCTGCAGCTGCCATTGATATTTATAAAGGAGATGATTTAATAAAAAAATCGAAATTAGTTGATGATATAAGAATAAAACAAGATTTACTTGTAAATGGTTCTTTTTCAATTGCAACAGGTACAACATCTTTAGCAACTGCTATCTTATTACCAATTTCAGCAAAGGTAGGGCCAATAGGGACATCAATAGCATTTTCAATTATGTTTGCTCAAGGAACTTATAATTCTGTAAGAACTTCACAGCGTTTAAGAGAGCTTGGTTTTAATGAAACCGAAGTTGTGATGAATTCTATTTTTGATTTTTTTGGAGCATATAAAAAAGAGTTTGATCCGAAATATAATGTAAGTGAGCTTGAGTATTCATTTCATAATAAAATTATTCCAGGCATTTTAGAATCGAATAATAATAAATTTTTAGCAAATCTAAATTTAAGTGGATTGTTCTTTTTTAATAAAATTATTTATCCTGAAATAAAAGTATTTTTACCTTATACAGATTACGAAGTCTCAGGTGGTTTTCAAAATTATGATGGTGAATTTGATTATCCAACATCTACGCCAGGTGAAAAATTGGAATCTGAAATGCATTTGTGTTTAACAAATAATATTTATACCCCTGTTGAAACATCTCAAAATGAAAAAATAAATTTACAGCAATTGCATAGCAATGCTATAAATCAATATTCTCAACATTTACAATTAAAAAATACAGTAATTAAAGCTAAAGAGGGAGGTCTATTTACAAGATATGGCAATGATACTATTCCTTGCCCTTCTGTTAATAAAACATTTTCTATGAAAGAAATCTTTGCAAATTCAAATTCAAGTCAAATTCCAGAAAATAGAAAAGCAAATTTATATTTTGTTGGGTTTGGTGATCAAGGCAAGCATGGAGATATGATTCATTCTATTATAGGCGATCCTTCTTCAATTAATTTATTTAATATCCATCCATCTTCTTATCTTGTTCATATAATGGGTGGTGAAAAAGAAGATATTTTTGAATTTTTTGATGTGGTTAAAGGTAAAAATAAAAATTTCAAATCAAATGGAATTATTGATGGTAAAGCAGGAATTGATACGATAACATTTAATAATTTTAACCCAGATCATAATAGTAAATTAAATATTTCTCTTATTGAAAAATTTACTTCTCAAGATTTTCCCGTTTTTAAAAATATTGAAAATGTAATTGGCTCACCTTTAAATGATCTTATTCGTGGAGATGAAAAAGACAATATGTTGTATGGGCTTTTAGGAAATGATGAAATATATGGTCACCAAGGAAACGACATTATATATCCAGGTAAAGGTCTTGATTTCTTAAAAGGTGGTTCAGGTAAAGATATTTATGTTGTTTTAAAAAGTGACATCGAAAATAATGACATTAAAATAATTGATAATGAGGACTCTCTTTTCAATTTAAATCCATCAGAAAACTTAGATGCTATTATGACAGATATTAAAAATTTATATTCTAAAAAAGAAGGTTCTCATGTGATTTTAGGATATATTGAAAATAATGTATTTGTAGAATCAATAAAAATAAATAACTATTTTAATGGGGAAAACTTTCAGCATATTTATGTATCTGATTTAAAAGGAAATATGTTTAGTTCTAATAATAATTCATTATATTCTGATGATGTAAATTCAAATCACTTAGTACCAATAAATACTTTAAAAACCAATAAAGAATTTATTAATATGAATAATGTATCTTCTGTTGATTATAAATTTAATAATGTAATAGGGACGGATAAATCAGAAACAATTATGGGAAATAATGAAGATAATAGTATTTCTGGAAATGGTGGTAATGATATTTTACATGGAAAAGGAGGAAAAGATTTATTATCCGTATATTTAAATAAAAAAATTGAAAATAAAGATATTTCTAAATACCCCATTCTAAATGGAGGAGCTCAATCAGATTTGTATCTTATCAATATGGATAAAGATGCTGAAAAAAATAAATATCTCTTAAAAATTGATAATGAAGATATAAATGAAGAAAATGATTTTATTGTAATTAACGATCTTACTAATAAAATATCATCTATAAAATTTAGTAAAAGTTCAGAAAAAAGAGGCATTGCAAATCATTTGAAAATGTCAATTTTTGACGAAAAAAATAATGAATTTATAGTTATTATTGATAAATGGTTTGACTCGTCTAAGTATAGACATTTAGAAATTCAAGTGGGTGATTATTTAACTATTGATAACACAATTTTAAATATGATACGAAACCATTTTGAAAATAAAGAAAATGAATCCACAGAACCATTTGTATTTAATATTACGAATCGCGAATTTAAATCATTTAAAATTTTAAATTATTCTTTTAATCTTTTTAATGTAAATAAAATGAATGATGATCTCAAAGAAATTGATATTTCCGATTTAAATAATCCTAAATATAAAAAAGAAAAAATAGATAATGATTTATTTATAAATATTGATAATAATAAGTCATTTATATTAATAAAAGATTTTTATTTAATTAAGAAAAACATTGGCTTAGTAGAAAATCATTTAAAACTTGTAAAAATTAAAGATGAAAAATAGTATAAAAAATTAATCGAATAGGGCGTCTGGATTTTTTAATTTCATAATTCGAGAAATACGAATAAATTTTAAAACACCATTGCTCCCAAGTATCCCAATTTCGTCATCTGGGTTACAAAGGCTTAATAAATTTTGTAAAGTAACTAATTGTGAAATATTTAATTTAATTCCATCTATTTGGCTACGAGATATTTTAATAAATCCAAGAACTGCTAAGTGATCTCGAATTTTAGATTCGTCACCTTCCATTAAAATTTCTTTTGTTTCTTTAGATTGTAGAACAGGGTATCCATTTTCTTTTAAATCATAAATGGCATTAATATGCCACCATTCTTCTGTGGGATGCCATTTTCCGTCTGTAAGTATCCAGCCACTAATTTTATTCAGATATTTGGGTTCCTGCATTTGTAATAATTCCTTTTGGAATACAAGGCCATCCTCTAAAAGGAGAATGTACATCGAGTGTAAGAAATTCAGAATTTATTACTATCAAACCTGCAAGCAATCCCCAAGCGCTTTGTGCAGACATAGCAGCTAAAAAGACTTCAAGATCATTTGGAATTTCTTTTAAAAGTGATTCATGTATTCCTGCACTTCGAACAGCATAACGAAATTTTTCAAGATTTTTTATGATTCCATGACGTTGTTTTGCACCAAGCGAAATGCTTTTATAAGAATCAAATCGTGCATTTTCTATACCACATATTGAACCCCAGCCTATAGTACTTGCTTGTGAGTTTGTTTCTAAAATGAGTGCGTGTGGATAAATTGACTGCAATTCACGAGCAATTCGAATTGATCGTGCTGTTAAAGGAGCTTTACCACTAGAAAGTACAGCCTCAAATTCTAACCCACTGGAAAGAAGATTTTTTTCAAAATGATTTCGAGCAAACGTTTCAAAATAACGATCGACATAGGGTTGTGGGATACGAACTTTTTTAAATGTTTTTTTACTAAGTTCCCATTCTTTTCGCATATACGAAACTGTAGTTGTAGGACAGTCTATCGTTCCAGGGCAAATTAAAGTACAAGTTACACATGGTGGTAATGTAAGAGGGGCATCTATACAAAAAATATTTGCACCACCATGATCTTGAATGGATTGAATCAATCTTTTATCTGAATCTTGATATGAAGTAGCTCCAATATCTGGTGTGAACGCTTCCCAAAATAAAGGAGACAAGCAATTTCTCCATTGATGCCCTGTTTCGTTAGGTTCAACGGGTAATTTGGGAAAGTAAGAAGAAATTGTTTCTTTAAAAATATGATGTTCATTGCTTTTGGGAAGGCCAGAAAGAATCCGCGATAGTAAAACAGATGTTCTTACTACCGCAGATTTTTTTGTATTCGTTCCTGCAAGGTGAATTCCGATTATTCTTAATTGCTCATCTTGCCTTACAAAAACCAAATTTATTTCCTTTAAAGTGTGTAACCTTAACTATTTGGAGGAAGGATTACAGCTAGACTAGAACCATCGTCTCTTGCAACGAGTAAGAATATTGGTGAGTTTTCACCAGACTTCTTAGATTTCTTAAGGATATCTTCCACATCTTTTGGAGAAGATACAGACTGTTTATTTACTTTAAGTATCACATCGCCTTTTCTTAATCCAGATTGTGCAGCAGGGCTTCCATTTTGAACACCAGCTATTAAAACGCCTTTATCCCCAGCTGATTTATTCGATAACATTAATCCATAATTAGATGCTTGAGTTTTTTCTTGTTTTGAATCTTTGGCATCATCATCTGAATTCATTTCATTTTGATCAGTTTTAGTTGGTAATTCTGCTACTTTTGCAGTTAATTGAATTGTTTTGCCTTCGCGTAATACTCCAAGTTTAATTTCAGTTCCTGGTTTTAAGAAAATAATTTGGCGTTGAATATCGATACTGGATTTAACAGCTTTATTATTAACGCTTTGAATAATATCATAAGGCTTTAATCCTGCAATAGCTGCTGGACTTTTTGGAACAGCCCTCATTACAAGTGCGCCTTCTGTATTTGGATCTATCTTCATTTCTTTCATGGCAGCAGGACCGAATTTATTAAGATCATACATTTCTACGCCTAAATAAACTTGTCTAAATTTCCCATTATTAATGATGGAATCGGCAACAAGACGAATTGTGTTTGAAGGAATGGCAAACCCAATTCCAACACTTGCTCCATTTTTAGAATAAATAGCTGTGTTCATTCCAATGACTTGACCATCTAAGTTAACAAGAGGTCCCCCTGAGTTTCCTGGATTGATCGCCGCATCTGTTTGGATAAAACTATTTGCTCCCGTGATTCCTAAGGTATCACTTGATCTTTGCACCGCACTTACCACACCCATTGTTAATGTTTGTGGAAGTTCGAACGGTGCACCAAGTGCAATACCCCAATCACCAACTTCAACTTCGTCTGAATTTGCTAAACTAACTTGTTTCAATTCATTTGAAGGTTTAAAATCTTCCAATTTAAGAACTGAGATGTCTACATTTTTTGCGGTTCCTACAACTTTTGCTTTGTATTTACGATTGTCATAAGTTGTTACTGTAATTTTATCGGCGCCTTCAATAACATGGTTGTTTGTAATAATATAACCATTTTTTAAATCTACAATAAAACCTGAACCACCATCTGTTTCAATGGATTGTTTTTTTTCTCTTTGTTGTCCATTTGGACCTTTGAATTGAGGAGGCATAAATGGGAAAAAGAAGTCTTCTGGAAATGGCATTTCATTTTGTCGAACAGCCACTTTTTTTTCAGCAGTAATGAAGACGAGTGCCGGACGGCTTTCCTTCGCTATTCCTGAAAATACTTTTTTAAAAGACTTTAAAAAAGCAGAATCGGGATTTGGAGTTGGTGGAACCGCTGAAGGCAAAGAATATCCATTTGATGCTTGTGCAGTTAAGTTTTGCGTTATGTTTGTTACTTGAGATGGATATAAAATTAACATGCCAGCACTTGCAACACCAAATAGTGCTGCGATGGAAACCCCTGCAACTATTATATTTTTTGCTCTTGCTTTCATAAAATTTGTTACCTTTTTTGAACTATGGTTAGTAGAATTCATTATAACCTCCTAATATTATAATATTTATTTCCTCTGAAAGATTTTGGGAAATGAATAGTTCATAAAATTTATATCAGAAGTCTTATACAGAAGTCGATAGAGAATATTTTTAAAAAAACATAAAAAATGTATAAAAATATATTAATATTAATATATTAAGAAACTTTACCACTTATGTAGAAATATATAGAAGTGATGAAGTTGTCTTTTTTTTTTACATCGTACAAAATGTAAATGTATTTTTAATAAAATTTAAAAAAAATGACAAAAATTTAAATATAAATTGTTAACTTAAAAAAATTGAGTTAAAAATAAGGAATCCAAATTGTCTTTT
>NZ_JBIPMD010000149.1:0-8237 GCF_044369315.1 Silvanigrella sp. | reverse complement strand
TTGTAAGCTCAATCGCCCCTTGCTTGAATTCGCTTGTATACCTTCTTTTGGTTAACACCATTTCAACACCTCTTTCCTATAAGTTTTTTTCGGATCTGGGTGTCTACTTTCTTAGGGGAGGATCATGATATAGTTGAAAAAGAAAGTATTAATACGGAATATGCTAATGATAAATATTTGTATAATATTTATACAGATCCTTTTGATCCAAAGTTTATTCATGATCTTGAAAAAATTATAGATAAAGAACAACCTGTTCAAATTAAAAAAATAAAAAGAATGTTAAATAAACTAAAAAAAACCGAGGAACTTACAGATGATGAAAGTAAATATAGCGCCATTTTAGAGCTTACAAAAGCATTACCTGAAAAATTTCTGATTGATGAAAGACATCAATATAACAATAAATATCAATTTTTAATAGAGCAACTTAATAGCTATTATAATAAAACAGCAAAAGCCATTCCAAAAGAAATTCATTTTATTTGGCTTGGCGGTCCATTAGGAGAAATCCAAAAAGATTATGTAAAAATTTGGGCTAAGTTGAATCCAGATCATAATATAAATATTTGGTATGATTCTGATAATCTTTATACATATGAAACGAATAAAGGAATTAAAGAGTTTTTAAACTATACCCTTGCAGAAGAAAAAAACAGTGTTGAATATCAAAAATTATTTGCAGAAAAATTTATTAATATTCAAAATGATTTATTTGATAAACTGATAAAAAATAAAAATTCCGATACTTTATTATCTTTAGATCAAGAGAGACTTCATTATATAGAAAAAGTTTTATATAATAAAAATGAATTTAATTATGACGAAATTAATAAAAAAACAAATTTAATGCAAAATGATATTATAACTTTAAAGAATGAGTTTTCGAATATATATATTAAAGATTTTAAAGTAAATAAAAGTTATTGGCCTCTTAATAAGAATTATGAACAAGAAATGCTTTTGCGTGGAAATTTTGCTGCCGCCAGTGATAGCGCGAGGATAGAAATTATTTCCCGATTTGGTGGTATTTATATGGATATCGATATTTTGCCTTCTATTAAAGAATTAAATAATTTTATCGAAAAAAATAACACTGGACCATATAAAGAGTTTTTATCCAGAAAAACTAATGATTTAACAATATATTTTTATGAACAAATATTTAATCATCATAAACATTTTATTCCATCAAGAAAAATGAATAACAAATTCAAAAATTCATTTGTACATGCTATAAATAAAACTAATCTCCTTGAACCATTAGAAAAATCAGAACTAAAAACAGAAATTAATAGAATCCTTTTAAAACTTAAGGAACAAAACTTAGAGCAAATATTTAATAAAATTAATACACTAAATATACGCCAAGGTGAATTTAAAGCTTCATATAAATCTAATAGTTTAATAGCTTCTCATCAATTAAAGTCTGAAAATGATTGGTTACAACTTTTAAAAAATAAAATACAAGAAAGTTACAAAAAAATAAATAAAATAGAAAAAAATAACCCAAATTTTTATTATGACTTTAATAATAAATATATTTTATCTAATGATTACGATAATTATATTGAACCAAAAATTCAATCAAAATTAAAATATGATATAATTATACATGATTATCGATATGACTCTTTATTTTCAAGCAGTCGTTCGACAATTCATACTTCAGGTCCAGGACTTTTAAAACAATTTTATGAAGATCTTTTTCCAAGTTTTATATCAACAGACGGATGGTTTAATAAAAATACTATTGTTCAAAATTGTACTGAGTTTCCATTAATAAATAATATATTTAATTATGCTACTGAAGAAGATGCAAATTCTTCTTGGGCTAAAAAAACAATTTCATTTGATGGTGAAAAATTTAACCAAAGAGATGTAATTTTAGCTGTTGGACAAAATGAAAATATAAAGAATGCGTCAAATTTTATTTATACAAAAAAACAAACCGAAAATACAAACTCCTCTTTAATAGATACAAATGACTTAATTATAAAAAATAATAATAATAATGATTATGAAAAAGTAAATTTGTATATTGTAGGACATGCTGAAATATCTGAAGATACTGTTAAAATTGGAAATTTAACTGCAAATGAATTAGCTGAGAAAATTAGCGATTTTATAGAAAAAAATAAAAATGAAGTTATTGACTATATTGACATTGTAAGCTGTAATCCAACAAAAAATCCTAATGATACTGATAATATTGAAAAGTTTACAAAGTTATTATTTAATAGTTTAGATGACTTAGGAATATCATTAGATATTATAACTATTAGAAAAAATATTATTAAAATAGACTATAAAGGAAATGAATTAATTCGTACAAAGTATGGAATGTATAATTATTCTAATGATGCTGATAAATTATATATTGTAAGAAAAGGTAGGAAAGATTTTTTCATCCATAATTACTGGTAACATAATTGATCAAATTAATCCTGAGAACATTAAAAACTTAAATAGATTCAATAGCACTTTAAAAAATATTTTATCAAAAAAGACAGAAGCATTAGGAGATTTTTCAAACACAATAAATAAATTAAGGGATGCTTATCTTGCTCTAAAGACTTCCCGAAATAACTCAACAGTTTCCCAAGATAACTCTTCATCACAAAATATTTCAAATAGTAAATCTAATATTACCTATGTGACAAAAGAAATTGCAAAATATACATTTAATGGTCTTGATAAATTCACAAGTATGACAAATAAATATAATGTAATAATGAGTCTAATAAATACTCCACAATCCTTAAGTTATATAACAACTTCTTTTAAAAATGAAATGTATCTTGATGGATCGCGTGAAGCTGCAAATTTTACAATAAATAATGCGGATTTAGTTCTTGATATTGTAAAATCTTACAAAGGAACTTCTTATTGGCAACAACACGCAAATGCATTTCAAAATATAAATAAAATTCAAATTGGATTAAATTTTGTTTCTGCGGGAGCAGATATTTGGCAAGCATATGATCTATTTAAAGAGTCAAGCAGAACAGAAGATCAATCAAAAAAAATGGATTTTATCGTAAATGCTTCTTTTGTGTCAGCTCGAGCTGGAAGCTCAATTGCAACAGCAATATTTCTACCATTAACAGCAAAAGCAGGTCCCATAGGAGCCGCTATTGGATTTACAATTATGTTTTCTCAAGGCACCTTTAATGCTGTTCGTACCTCACAAGAATTACGAAAACTTGGTTTTAAAGAGGAAGATATAACCTTAAAGTCAATCTTAAAATTTTTTGGACAATATCAAGAAAATGAAGATTCTTCCTATGTTACTAAAATAGAATCTAATAAATTAAATAATGAAATTATTCCAAATATCCTTAATGAAAAAAACAAAGAATATATAAATGCTTTAGCAAATGGAAAAGGTGAAGAGAATAAATTATTTTATTTTAAAAAAATAGTTTATCCTAAAGTTGATCTTTATATTCCTTATTCAATAGAAACAACAACAATTGGTTGTTCTTATGGAACTTGTGTTCCTTCTAGATCAGGCGGTAAACCACTTGAAAATGCGAGTCATTCCTGCTTAACAAATAATTCATATTATGCCAGTGATTCAAATAGAATAAACGAAATAGAATCCTATCACATGAATGCTATTCAATTAAATCATTCTCTTTTAGCTTTAAAGAAAACAGACTCTCCACAAGCACCAAAAGGAGAAAATTATTCCCAAGCATCGATATTCAACATAATAATAAAACGATACCTTGTCCTAATATTTCTATAAGTACTCCTATGATAGTAAAAACACATCTACCAAAAACAGAAGATATAGAAAAAATAAAACAAATTCCTGAGCATAAAAAAGCTAATTTATATTTAGCTGGATTTGGAGATCAAGGTACTCATGGAAATATGATCCATTCAATTATTGGCGATTTAAATGACATTAATTTTTACAATATACACCCTGCAACTTATATGCTACATATTTTAGGAGGTAATAAAGAAGATATATTTGATTTTTATGATATTGTTCATTCAAAAAATAAAAATAAAGGTTTTATTGATGGTGGAAATGGAATAGATACAATAAATTTACAAGGTATTAAAGACAAAAAAATAACAGTTTCTCTATCAAATTTAAAGCCTTCAGACTTTCCAGAGATTAAAAACGTAGAGAATTTATTTGGAACAAATGAAGATGATACTATTTATGGAAATGAGGAGGATAACTTTCTAGTTGGAAATGCTGGAAATGATTCCATATTTGGAGAAAATGGAAATGATACAATTATTCCAAGCATAGGATTTGATAAATTAAATGGAGGAAAAGGAAACGATACTTATTTAATTTTGACAAAAGATTTAATCAATAATAAAATTGAAGAAATAAAAAATAATTCTGAAATTATTCAAAATGAATTAAATAAAATAAAAGAACCTTTAAATTTGCTTAACTTAAAATATAAAATTATTCTAAAAAACACAAATGATATTTATAATAAAATTCAAAACTATCATTCATATATGTCAGAAATAAAAGACATATATATTAACAATATTGCTGCAACAAATGAACTGAAAGAATTATCCAAAAAAATATTCGCCATTGGAAATAATATTTATAATATTTCTACTCAAGTAAAAATAAAATTAAAAAATTATGATACTCCAAGCATGAATTTAGAGAAAAATATTGACTTTATTATTGACTTAAATTCAAATTTAAATAAATTAGACGAATCAATTAAAAATAATCTTATAAAAGTTGAAAATTTTATTAAAAGTATAAACGATTTTCAAATTCAAAACGAAGACTTTGACTCTAAAATTAACAAATATCAAAGTAATTCATTTGGATTTGATAGTTTAAGTGATTTTAATAGAATGATGGCTATGCAGACACAAAGTTTAAAAAGTGAATATATAAAATCACAAAAATTAAATTTTTTAAACTCAAAAAATGAAATATTATCCAATTTAAACTTATTATATAAAAATTTAAATAATATTTCTATAAAATCAGATAGCATGAGCAATGAAATAAATAATATTAAAAATAAAATGAGTTTAGTATTTGATGGTCATAAAATTATTGACAACTTTGATGAATCTTATCTAATTGAAAAAAATCATGGAGTTGATATTATTAAAACCGACATTAAAAACTTAATTTCAAAAAAAGAAGAATATAATCTAACTTTAGGATTTAACCAAAATAATAAATTTATTCCAGCAATTATATTAAGAGACTATTTTAAAGGAGAAAAGTATCAGCATATAATATTAACAGATTTATCAGGAAATATTTATACGAATATAAATGGAAGTTTATATCAAGAAGGTTTAATTGAAAACACTTTAGACGTAGTAAAATTAGATTCAGAAAATTCATTAATTTATTTAGATAGACTAGAAAATTTATTGGTAGATACCAAAAAAAATATTATTTGCTCAAATAAAAATGAAACAATTTATGGAAATATATTTGATAATTTTATTTTTGGGAATGGCGGTTTTGACAAAATTTATGGTAACGACGGGAATGATACCATATCAATTGAAATGAATTCATATA
Organism: Silvanigrella sp.; assembly: GCF_044369315.1. Classification (NCBI taxonomy): domain Bacteria; kingdom Pseudomonadati; phylum Bdellovibrionota; class Oligoflexia; order Silvanigrellales; family Silvanigrellaceae; genus Silvanigrella; species Silvanigrella sp. The sequence continues at coordinate 2,689 of NZ_JBIPMD010000149.1, read as the reverse complement.
TTAAAAAACTAGAATCAAATTTCGAAGATACTGAGATAATTGAAAATAAGAATTATTCAGAAATAAATGGTGGTAGTGGATTTGACAATTATATTTTAAATTTTAATGATAATTATATTTTAGAAGATGACTATAATATTATTATTGATGACTATGACCTTAATAATAATATGGATAATTTGATTATTAATGATTTAAATTCCGAGGTTAAATATATTTCATTCCATAAATCAAATGACGTCCAATTTGGAAAAGAAATGCTGCAAATAAATTTTGAAGATAAAAACAACAAAAATTACAGTTTATTTATAAAAAATTGGTTTAAATCTGAAAATTATAGACATTTACAAATACAAATTGGAAAGGATATAACCATTACTAATAATTTAATGGAGCAAATTACCAAGTCTATAGAAGACGGGAAAAATATTTTTAGTTTAAAAATTTATTCAAAAACTCAATCGTTAAAAAAAATAGACTCAGATGATGGTAGTATAAACTACATTAACTCAGAGAACTCCATTAACGAAATTGAAGAAATTAATTTTAAAACCGAAAATAATTTCATCAAAAATAAAATCATTAAAATTTCAAATTTTGAAGAAGAGACTATTTTTAAATTAATTGAAAAAGATAAGCTAAATATATTTTCATTTGTAATTTTTAAAAATAATCAAAATAATTCCATTAAAAAAGAATTTAAAATTAAAATTAATGATGAAATCATATTAAATAAAGAACAACTAACTGAATACATGAATACTATTAAATTAGGAGAAATAATAGACATTTCTATTAATTAATAAACTTCCAAATAAAAATATCCATCCTCCATTCATATTAAGATTCAGATTTAATTATAAATATCTTTCATAATTTCAGAATTATTTTCATATTTTTTATCTTTTAATTTATTTAAATCATCTAAAAAATATTTTGGTGCTGTATTTTTATTAGCACATTCTATCAAATGTTTTTTCTCACTAGGAAAAATATTTCCTTTTAAATATTTTTCTATTTTTTCAATATTACTTTTATCTTGAAGGGCATCTTTTTCTGTATTTTTAACACTAGTTGATTCAATAGTCATAAATAAGATTCTCCTTTAAATTTATAAAATTTTACATTTATTTTTAAAATATAGATAATAAAATACTTTGTCGACCGACATTAATTAATATATAATTAATTAACAAAAGTCAAGCTTATTTAACATGATAAAATAACATTTAAAATAAAAATAATTTTATCTCTATTCCTATTTTGTTGATACACTTTCCTGTATTTTCTGGTTTTACAGAAGGAAACTGGAAATTAGAGATTAACGAGCAAACAAACCATAGCTATTCAAGGGATGAGAAGTTTTTAAAGGGTTATAAAGGAACAGACGGCTACGGAGACATTAGACGGTGCCATAAATTTTGTTGGTTTAATTCATATTCAATAAAATTTTTAGTTCTTCGTAAGTATAAACTCTTTTTTCAATAATAATAATATTTTTTTGATTATAAATAAATTTTTCTTCAAGAGTAATATCGCTAGAAAGAAATATAATTCCATTGTATTTTTCTCTCACTTTTTCTACAAATGTTTCAAATGTAGTCCGAACATTTTTTCCAAAAAAATAATCGGATATGATCATTTCTATCCTATCTAAATAATTTATTTTTTCATTCATAAAATAAATACAATCCTCAGGATTCAAAAAAGTAATGATATTTCTTGATTTTAATGCTCTCTCCCAACTACGACAAACTAAAGGATCATCATCAAGTACGATAATCGTTTTTTCTGTTAATAAATTTATTTTATCGTCATTTTTCATTTTTGACAGCTCTAATTTTTTTCCATTTAAGTTTTTAACTAATTGAAAATTTGACTTATCGTAAGCTCCAATCAAAGCTGGTAAATTAAATATAAATTCTACTCCTTTATTTAAATCCGATATACAATAAATTTTACCACCATGTAATTTTACAATTTTTTGAGCTATAGATAAGCCTAAACCTGTTCCTTTTTCTTTTTTATAGGTATAAAAGGGTTCAAAAATATTTTCAATATTTTCTTCACTAATATAAGAATTATTATTTCCAATACAGATTTCCATAAATGTATTATCTTCAAATGATATTTCTTTAGAGAATATCCATAAATTACCTTTATAGTTCATAGCTTCTAATGCATTTGAAATAATATTAACAATAATAAGAACAACTCTTAGAACATCAATAGATAAAAGCAAATGGTCAGACAAATTATATTCAATATTAATTTTAGTATTTTCTGGCAATGCTCCTAAATTTTTAAATGCCATAATAAGAACACTCTCTACAGGAACACTTTTAGTAATATTAAGTTTTGTAACAGCGGCATCCATAACTTCATTTAAAATATGCTCAATATACTCCATTGAAACTATAAATGTAGGTTCAAACCCATGAATGGCTTGTTTTATTTCAGTTAAATTTTTTAAATCTTTTAACTCCTGAATAAAAAACCTTAACTTTGAAAATGGTTTGCGAATATCATGGGCAATATAATGGGCTACATTACCGGCCGCGGCGTGTCCTCCCAATAAGTGATTTTTACAAAGCATAAATCCAGAATTAAATCTCCTTTTGAGGAGGAGATTTAAATGGAGATGGAAAATAGACTTTTAAAATTGTCAGAGCAAGTTGCTTTTGAAAGA
>NZ_JBIPMD010000148.1:0-8245 GCF_044369315.1 Silvanigrella sp. | reverse complement strand
TTGTTACTTTTTTTTAAGCAACAATTAACTAACAAATTGGAGCTATTTCTTCAATCTTCACAATATCTTTCTCAACTCTTAACTGGCATAAATAGAATTTAATAAATTGTTCAGATTTTTTTATTTTGCATTTGCTGATCTTGGTTTAATGCCTTTAAATATAAATCTCTATATAAAATAAGTTTTCCATATACAGTAACCTTACTTGTTGGAATATTATTTGGAATATAAATTGGAGTCATCCCTCCTGCAGCTGGACTATGAATTAAAGTTCTATTTTCAATTTTTTTAATATTTTCTATCGTTGCATTTAATGATGCTAAAGTAATTCCATTTGTTACTAATTTTCTTAATTCGTTAACTTTGTGTGCCTTACTGTCCGTTCTTATCAAATTACCAATTAATTTCTTTGCATAATTTCTTTTTTCATCATCAATAGGACCATGTTTTTTTCATATGATTTTAAATATTTATCATTCTCTTTTATATAAATATCACAATCATTTTTAATTTGTTTAATTGTTTTATCTAAAATAGAATCAATAGAACTATTAGAAGTTTTTGTATTCATAGCAGCTAAAAATCCAGTCGCAGAGCGAATAGAAGTAACGTCCGAAATATCATTATTCAAATTTACATTTTGAACCCCTTTTCCTGCAAAGTTTTTTACGTCTTGAGATAAATTTAGGTTATCTGCATTTAGTAAAAATTTAGCAGATGATTTTTCAGAATTAGGTATTGAGCCACCTACTAAAGCTTTAGGATGAAATCTTTTATTTGTAGGTATTTTTGTTAATATTTTTGTTAATAAATTTTTTCGTATAAAATACTCAGCTTCCATTATACAATTAGATACAGTACCTGGTACAAATTTTGGCAAATGATCACTTATAGATATAAAATTATGCGATTTTCCAAATCTTAAATTGAGCATATTTTTTTCATAGTTTTCATCCAAAATTTTTAGCAAACTCCGCTGAATTTCATCGGATTTAATTGTCATAATATTTTTCCGATATTTTTCATATTCCGATGCAGTTATATTTTTATTTTTTATTGAATTATTAAAACCCTCAACTAATTCTTTAATAGTTATATATTTAATGTTTGAATTATTTATATTACCATTCATATTATTAATAATTTTTTTCCAAATTATTTCTTGTGTATTTTCTTTATTTTTTAACAATATCATAGAAAATATATCTAAAATTTCAAAAAAAACAATTTCGGTACTAGCATAAATTTTATTATTTATTACTATTTCTTTACCATAAAATTCTAATTTATATTTAGCTATATTATTTTTAATAAAATCATCTTTTAAACTATAAATATCTCCATCATGATAATATCTTTTTTTGAAGTTTAAATCTACAGGCATTAAATTTAATTCTGAATCCATAATTAAAAAAGGGTAATTTTTATTAATTAAATTAAGTTCTTTAACTACCTTACAAATTTTTTTAGTTGATTTAACAATTTCAAAAGGATTATTAGGATCAATATACTTAATTAGATTAAATTTTTCATAGTTCGCATTTTCTAAATGAAAAGACAGGTATTTTTCAGACTCTGAATATTTAATGAATCCGGCATTTCCTCTTAATTTAAAGAGAGTACAAAATAATTCCGTGTTTATAAGATAATATAAATACTCTTCATGATAATCCATAAAATACTTAAGATTTCTATCTTTTTTTAATTTAAACCCATTTGGAGATTTTTCTTCAAAAAAACTATTAAATTTCTCAAGAGCAATTTTAGGCCCTCTTAGCAAAAGGTATTGATTAAAGGCTTTTTCTATAGCATTTAAAATGCTTGATATTTTTTTTATTCTATTTGTTTCTATTATTTGATACTCAAATATTTTTTCATCTAAATAATCAAGCAAAATTGGTATATGCTTATATTTATCTTCATCAAATTTAATTTCTAATGATTTTGTTACTCTTCTTAAAAACTCGATATTCATATAAATAAATAAAATTTCACTTTTAAAAAGAGAAAGAAAAAAATCAGCCAATTTTTTCTTTTTTTCAAAAGTTTTTTGATCTTTTTTATAATCAATAATATTACTATCTACCTCATTTTTATTATTTACTATTTCAATTTTGTTTTTTTCTATGATTTCTTTTAAAGGACTATATATTTTTTGCTTTTTTTGATCGATAGACCTTATATTTAATATATTTCTATTTAAATCATTTTCTTGTTTCTCTATATTTTCTTTATCACCAGCTAAAAAATCAATTCTAACATTTAAATTTTTTTCTTCATCAATTAGTTTTTTAAAATAGTTTCTTTCAAAATCAATCCGATAATTTACATATTTTTTCCAAAGAATTTCATAATTATTATTAATTTCTTTATTTCTAATACAATAATAAAAATCAAACAAAATACCATTAAAATTAAATAAAAATATTTCAAAATTAGGGTCAAGTGGGTCTAAAAATATTTCTTTACTATTGATAAAGTTCGTATAAATCGGTTTTTTTTAAACTTTTCTAAATTGTTATTGATATCTTTATTATTATCGGACATCCAAAGCAATATTTCTGGTATATACATTTTCATCAAAAAAGATGGTATCTGTAAATTCATAAAACCTCTTATAATTAAGTAAAAATTTAAATACTTATAATTTAATGAATAAAATATATTAAAAATAAATTATGATAATTTTTAATATCACTCAATTCATAAAATAAAAAATTAATATATTTTATATAAAATGCAAATAATTTTGAAAGTTTTAAAATAATAATATTTAGATAAATTATTTTATTTATTTTTATTAAGAAATTTTATTTTTATAAAATATATTTATAAAATTTAATATTTTTCCTAGTTAATTTATTGTTCAAAAAATAAATTTTCTTTTTTTGGAAGATTTTTTTTATTTAGTAATTATTTATTTATAATTTAGTAATAATTGAGAAAAGACAGGTTATATTCTTGAATTTATCGACGCATAGCTCTTTGGGCTTCTTTTTTAGCATCTTTTTCTTTTTCGGAATCTCTTTTGTCGTGATTGGCTTTCCCTTTTGCTAATCCAAGTTCTACTTTTACACGATTATTATCATCAAAATAAAGCTCTAAAGGAATTAAGGTATACCCTTTTTGCCTTGTTGAGGCATCTAACTTTTCAATTTCTTTACGATTTAGAAGCAGTCTTCTATCTCTTCGCTCTGCATGATTAAGATAACTGGCATTTTTAAGTGTCGGTATATAAGCGTTTACTAGCCATGCTTGACCATCACGAACCATGGCATAACCCTCAACAACACTTCCATGCCCTTCGCGCAAAACCTTTACTTCGCTACCCTTTAAACTAAGACCAGCTTCAATTTTTTCTTCAATATAATAATCGTGCCAGGCTTTTCTATTCTTTGAGATTGATTTCATAATATTCTCGTGTTCAATTCTATTGTTCCGCCTTTTGTATTAATATAAAGGGCAAAAACTATTGGAATAGAATAGTTGATTGAATTTTCATATTTTGTCAAGGAAAAATAAATGCCTGTAGAATTAAGTACACTAAATATCATTTTTGGAGTGTTTGTTTTTTTGTTTGGCGTTTCCATGGGAAGTTTTTTAAACGTAGTTGCCTATAGAATACCAATAGGCATGTCCATTATTCACCCAAGAAGTTCTTGTACAAGTTGCAAAAAAACGATTTCTAATACTGCTTTAATTCCTGTTTTAGGTTACTTTTTTTCAAACGGCAAATGTTCAAATTGTGGAGTTAAAATTTCAATTCAATATCCAATAATTGAAATAATAACAGGATTATTAACTGTTATTATATTTTTTAAATTTTTAACGCCACAAATAGTTTTAGAATCTTTGCCAGGGTTTTTAAGTATACAATCATACCAATATGGCAAATTTCATTTTACAAATTATGTACCATTTTTTATCTCGTTATGGATAATTTATACAGGAATTCCATTATCTTTAATTGATCTTAAATACAGAATTCTTCCCGATAAAATTGTGCTGCCAGGAATAATTATTGGATTTTTTATCAGCTGTTTAAACCCAGAAATGGGGTGGTCTGGAAGCATAATCGGCATAATTGCTGGAGCTGGGGGCTTATTTGTTGTTTCTAAGCTTTACGAACTCATTAGACATCGCAATGGAATGGGAATGGGTGATGTAAAATATCTCGGATTTATAGGGGCTGTACTTGGATGGAAAGGAGTTATTTTCACTCTTTTTTATGCAAGCATTTTAGGAGCAATTATAGGAATTTTTTGGGGAATTTATACTAAAAAAGGACTTTCAGCAGCCATTCCATTTGGACCTTTTTTAGCTTTGGGAGCCTTTACTGTCAGTACTTATGGAAATGAACTTTTATTTTTAATATTTAAAAGTTGAAAGAAATGAAAAATAAAACATTATGCCAAATAATATAATAAATTCTTTAAATAAAGAACAACTCAAAGCTGTTACTTCTTCTTACGGTGCACAACTTGTGCTAGCAGGAGCTGGCACTGGTAAAACAAAAGTAATTACTTCAAGAATTGCATGGATGATTCATTCTGGAATTCGCCCAGAAAGCATTGTCGCTGTAAGTTTTACAAATAAAGCGGCAAGAGAAATGCAATCTAGATTATCTTCTATAATTGGAGAAAAAGCTGCAAAAAAAGTAGAACTTTCAACATTTCATTCTTTTGCACTAAAGTTATTAAGACAATATCATAAAGAATTTTCATTACAAAGAAATTTCTCTATCTCCGATGAAAATGAAAGCCTAAATTTATTAAGAGAATCCATAAAAGAATTTCATTTAGAAGAAATTTTATCATTACAAGATGCCTCCCAAAAAATATCTTATTATAAAGATAATTTATATACTGATGAAGATTTCAAAAAACAAAAAAACATTTTTGATGGAAAAATTATTTGCAAATTATTTAATTCATATAATAGAAGATTACGTTTATTTAATTTAGTAGATTTTGATGATATTGTTTATTTAACTGTATTAGGTTTTAAAAATAATCCTGAATTATTAAATAAAATTCAAGATTCATTTTCATTTTTAATGGTAGATGAATATCAAGACACCAGTTTTAGCCAATTTCAACTTATTTGCATGTTATCATCAAAAACAAAAAATGTATGTGTTGTAGGGGATGATGATCAGAGTATTTATTCTTGGAGAGGAGCGAGGCCATCAATTATTTCAGATTTTTTAAAACATTTTCCTGACGCAAATAAAGTAACATTGGAACAAAACTATCGATGCACGCCTAACATTTTAAATGCAGCAAACAGTGTTATTAGAGAAAATACAGAAAGATTAGGAAAAGAGCTTTGGAGCGAACAAGCTAATTTACATCCCATCGTCATTCATGCCTGCGAAAATGAAAGAGATGAATGTTTATTTGTTGTTGAAAAAATATTGTCTTTGCAAAGAGAATCTGGAAAACTTAATTTTGAAAATATTGCTATACTTGTTCGTTCAAATAGCCAAACAATTCCTCTTGAACAAGTATTTATTGAGAAAAACATTCCATATACAATTCATGGAGGAACTCAATTTTTTGATAGAAAAGAAGTCAGAGATCTATTTTCTTATTTAAAACTTGCTCATAATTCAAATGACTTGAACAGCCTTTTTCGAATTATAAATTTACCTGCAAGAGGAATAGGAATAGCCACGCTTGAAAAAATTAAAGAAATGCATTTTTCAAACAAAACAATAAATCCTACTTCAAACTTATTTGCTACTCTTAAAGAACTTTCTTGTGAACACAAAGGCATTGCAGAATTTCTTAAAAATTGGAATCAATATGGTGAAAAATTAAAAAATTCTTCTTTAAAAGTTGATATTTCTTCTTCTCTAAGAGATTGTTATGAAAACATTGGTCTAAAAAAAGACATTCTTATGTCTTCTGCCAATATGCAAAATGCTCAATTTCGAATTGATATTGTTGAAAGAGTTTTTAATGTGATTGAAAAACTTGAATTACCAGAAGAATCAATTCAATCTGTCGTAGATGCACTTCATTTAGATAAAGCAAGATTTGATATTGCTCAGGAAACTAAGAATAAAGTTCAGATCATGACCATACATTCTTCAAAAGGCTTAGAGTTTCCTTATGTATTTCTAATTGGCGTTGAAGATGGTATTCTTCCGCATGAAAAAAGTTTGGCTCTTGAATCTGGAATTCAAGAAGAAAGGCGCCTCTTTTATGTCGCTATTACGAGAGCAAAGTATAGACTTTTTATTTCTCATTGTGGTTTTCGCAAAAAAGGAAGAGCGTCAGGAAAAGATTTGGAACCAAAAGCATCTCGGTTTTTATCCGCCATTCCTCAACGGCTTATCATGCATGAACAAACAGATCCAAACTCAGAAGAAGCAAGAAGAATGGATGCGGCAAGAAAATTATTTGAATTGTTTCGTTAATTAAGTTTAGGAAATAAAAAAACGGTATGAAAAAAAATGCGAAACTTCTTAAATTTTTTATATTCTTTGTTACATTTATAATATTTATTCTTACTGGAATATTTACTTATTTATATTCAAATTTAAAATCTTATACACCAACACTTTCTCATATTGCTCAAAAAGTAGGTAAGCCGACTTTTGCTGCAGCATTTAATTACACTGTCAATACAGATAGGCAGCTATATCAATTTTCAAAAAATATTGGTCTAGAAAATAATCCTCGAACACAACAACCCATACCTCCAATCGGTGAAATAGGTGCGCGTGGCTTTTTTATTCTTGATATATACCCACAATATAGCGAAAAAATAATAACTTCTCTAGACAATATTCTGAATGATTTTTTATCCACTTCGGAATCCTTAGATGAAAATGAATTTTTTGACCCAATACCTACGGGCAATCAATCGAATGATGAAATTCTTAATATAAATGATATTGAAGCCCTAAATCAAAATGAAGATAAAGTTACAGATTCAGAAGGAAGTCCTTTTGCTAAACCTTTAACTTCATTAATAGAAGAAATATGGAATGGAAAAACCTTTTTAATTGGGGGTGCTACTCAATTACAGTTATCCATTAAAGATTCTATATTGCTGGCAATAGAACCAAAAATAAAAAAGAGCCTTCATTTATCTTCAGATACTTTAAAAAGTTTGGTTTTAAAAAATGTGCCATTATCTATTCAAAATTTTCTTGGCAATCATGCAATTGAATTATCTATTGAATCATTAGAATTTGATGAAGAAAATAAAATTAATCACTCACAAATTATATTATCTATAAATGATCCTATTGAGTTTTTAAATTCTATATGTTCACAAAAAATAAACCCTTGGGATTTTTGTGGCCGATTTAGTTTTCAAAGAAATAATTTTAGAAAAAACTTAGAAAGTATTTTATCTTTACTAAATAACAATTTTAATATTAAACTTGATATGTATTGGTCAATAAAAGGCCAAACATTTATATTTTCAAATCAAAAAACTTTTGTTTCTATTATTAGTTCTGATAAAAAAGAAAATAATTTAGATAATATTTTAACCACAGTCTCTTCATCTGGAGCAGATTTTTTATTACCTACAGACTCTCTTAAAAATTTTTCTAGTATTTCCTTCTTATTTGACATGATCCAAACTCAAAATAAATTAATAGATTTTTCAGATAGAATTCGTAAAAAATCTTCTGTTCTTTCCGATTATTTTTCTTCTCCTGCTGGAGAGGTTATGTTTTCTGATATTGAAAAAACAATTAATACTTTAACGTCATATTCAGAAAGTGCTTCATTAACTTTAGACACTGACGGCGATAAATTAATACCTAAAATAAGACTATATGCACCTAATGGTGATTTATTTATTAAACAAGGAAAAGAAGTGAATCCAGAAGCTTTAAATACAATTAAAATATTTATTACTAAAGCTGTGTCTTTTGGTAATTTTTTATTACCAAGAGGTTTAATTCCATTACCAGGACCCTATATCCAAAAAAATGGCAAATGGGTAATCATTCAATCTGAAATAAATGTGAAATCAATTGCACCATATTTAGAAAGTATAGACCCTTATATAGATAACTCTGAAGACCCAACTAAACTATAAAAATGGAGTTCTTTTTATGGAAATAATTTCTCTTGAAGGTAACACTCAAATGCTTGATGGTGGAGCTATGTTTGGAAATGCGCCAAAAGCAATGTGGGAATCATGGATTAAATCAGATAATTTAAATAGAATTCCTTTAGCATGTAGATCTCTTTTGGTTAAAAATAAAGATGGAAAA
>NZ_JBIPMD010000021.1:0-25508 GCF_044369315.1 Silvanigrella sp. | reverse complement strand
AACAAAGGGCTTGCTTGTCCATGTTTTCGGAAGATTTTCTGCATGCCTTTTTAAGTACATATTCTTTTTCTAAAAACACATTCTCAACTCTTAACTGGCATATTAGATTTGTTCCTGTATTTATAAGATAAGCACTAATAGAAGTTTGCACATCGGGATTTGAAATAAACATTTTTCCTAATAGTTTTTTTAAATTTGGGGCTGTTACGTTTTTTAATAACTGATTATGATCCAGTTTAATATAACCATCATATAAAGCTGTAATTTCAAAGTCTCCTAAAGGCATGCGAAAATATCCGGGCACTTGTGTTTTTAGTTGAGCAGGAGGGGTCGTTGCGAAAACAGATGTGGAAGTAAACAAACCCGTAATACAGGCTGCCGTTGCTGCTAACTTAACTAAAGTCTGTTTGCTCTTAAATAAAAACGGACTCTTCATAAGGATTCCCCCTAAATTGTTTATTAACAAAAAACACCCACAGATAAGTTACTGATACGCCTTTTAACATAGTTCTAATTTGATTGCGAATTCTTCTCATTAAAATTTATTTAATAATAATATGTTATAATATTTTTCTCTAATAAACCCTTTGGAATCTAATTTATAATTTATTATTTAATTAACTTAATAAGTTAATTAAAATGCAAAATAACTTCTCAATAAATTATTTTAATATGTTGATTAATCTTAATTTACACATAAGATAAAATAAAAGTCAGAATATATTTACCATGACTTTATTAATATTAGATTAAATATTCATTAAATTTATTTTATTAAAGGCAACAGGAATGATTCATAAAAAACTCGGTGATGGCATTGAAATTATTTACCCATATAATGCAATAAATGCTTCTTTAAATTCTAATTTTCACAATAAAGATAAATATCAAATTGTTTTTTTTAGCTGCCATGGCAAAGGAAATGAAAAACATAGTGATGTCATACGAAATTACTTGAATAAATATCAAATAATTCCTGATTTTTTTCTTCTTAATGGTGATAATTTTTATGACTCAGGTGTAGAAAATATAGAATCCCCTCTTTTCAAAACCTGTTTTGAAAAGCCATATGCTGAAAATTTTAGAAACCAGTTTTTTTTCCCTATTTTAGGAAACCATGATTACGGAGAATTTTTTTTAGGTGGCTTAAAAAATTTATTCTTATTTCGAAAAAATAGATCAAGCCCACAAGCTCAAGTGCAATACTCTACAAAATCAAAAAATTGGTATATGCCAGGATTTTATTATTCTATTAAAGATACAAATCATATTTTTGAGCTTTTTTGTATTGACTCAAACACCATTTTATTTCACGAAAAACAACAAGAGTGGCTAAAAAATAAAGTAACAAATTCAAAAGCAAAATGGAAAATATTGGTTTCCCACCACCCTCTAGTAACAAATGGGCATCATGGATCTGAACCAGATGTAATTGGCCTACATAATTATATTAATGAAAACTTTCAAAAAAATTCAAATCCAAATTTAAAGTTTCATTTATTTATTGCAGCGCATGAACATAGCAATCAAGTTTTAATTGAAAGTGCAAATTCTTACCAAATTATAGTTGGGAATTGCTCCTCAAAAAAACCCGCACATGTCAATAAAAGACAAAATACTTTATATTGTTCAGCAGAACCTAATGATTTTTCATTTGGAATATTAACGTTAAATAAAGACAATATTATATGTGATATAAAAGGGAACAAAAGTGATTATAAATTTGATTATGATAAAATAAAAAACTTTCAAAAAGATTTAAGTCCCATTAAATTTAATCAATCAGATTTCATTAAAAATGCTTCTATTATAAATGCAAGTATTCAATTAAATCCAGACTTATCTTTAAGTTTAGAGGAAAGAAAAATTTATCTTCAATATCTTTATGATGAAATTGAAAAGTCGAGTCTGCATTGGAATCAATATAGTCATATTGGAATATTTGCTAGAAGATATGATGAATTAAAAAAAATAGATCAATTGCTTGTGAATGCAAAAATTTATGTGAAAAATTTTAATCAAATAAAAGACTCCAATTTACCTTGGCTTGAACTATGGACTGTCGTTGAAAATTTATATGTTTATATTTCCGATATGCATTATTACTGTTTAAAAATAAAAGAAGATCATGAAAAGAAAAATAAAGAATCTAAAAGACAAGAAGCCTTACAAAGCCTCGAAAATCGAATTTATGGAATATATAACATTTTTTATTATATTTTAATTCATTTTTATAGAAGTAAAAACGTTCCTGAGAATTCAATTCATGAACAAGCTCTTTCAGACCTTTATAAATTTGAAGCTTATTGCAATCGATGCCGAATTGAAAAAGGTTACCGAACGATCAAAAAATTGAAGTATTTTATTGGTCACAAAAAAGATAAAAAAAAACCTGAAAGTTAAACTTTCAGGTTTTTTTTATAACCGTTTATTTCGATTTAACTCGAAATTTAAATTACTCGATGCATTTACCAACAGCTCCAGAACCAACTGTACGGCCGCCTTCACGGATCGCAAAGCGTAAACCTGGTTCCATCGCAACTGGAGTAATGAGTTCAACAGTGATTTCAACGTTATCACCAGGAACAACCATTTCAACGTTAGCTGGTAGATCAACTACACCAGTCACGTCAGTTGTACGGAAGTAAAATTGTGGGCGGTAGCCTTTGAAGAAAGGTTTATGGCGTCCACCTTCGTCCTTATTAAGAACGTAGATTTGAGCAGTAAATTTCTTGAAAGGTTTGATAGAGCCTGGCTTAGAAAGAACTTGTCCGCGTTCAACGTCTTCACGTTTTGTACCGCGAAGAAGAACACCAACGTTATCACCAGCTTGACCTTGGTCGAGAACCTTACGGAACATTTCAACACCAGTACAGATAGTTTTCGTTGTTGGCTTGATACCAACGATTTCAAGCTCTTCACCAACTTTACAGATACCTTGTTCAATACGACCAGTACAAACTGTACCACGGCCGGAAATTGAGAAAACATCTTCAATTGGCATAAGGAAAGGTTTATCAACTGGGCGTGGTGGCTCTTGAATGAAAGAGTCAACAGCGTCCATTAGCTCAACAATGCATTTTGAAGCTTTTTCATCTGCTGGATTTTGAAGTGCGCCAAGAGCAGCACCGCGAATTACAGGAGTGTCGTCGCCAGGGAAACTGTACTTAGTTAAAAGTTCACGAATTTCCATTTCAACAAGATCTGTTAATTCAGGGTCAGCAATGTCGCATTTGTTCAAGAATACAACGATGTATGGAACGTTAACCTGACGAGCAAGCAAAATGTGCTCGCGAGTTTGAGGCATTGGACCATCAGTAGCAGCACAAACAAGGATTGCTCCGTCCATTTGCGCAGCACCCGTAATCATATTTTTTACGTAGTCCGCGTGACCAGGACAGTCAACGTGTGCATAGTGACGATTCGTTGTTTCATACTCAATATGGGAAGCATTAATGGTAATACCACGAGCTTTTTCTTCTGGCGCTTTGTCGATTTCGTCGAATTTAGTAGCAACTTTACCTTGACGTGTAGAAAGAACAGCAGAAATAGCAGCTGTAAGAGTGGTCTTACCGTGGTCAACGTGACCAATGGTACCGATATTCATATGAGGCTTGGAGCGCTCAAATTTTTCCTTTGCCACGGTATAATCCTCCAGTGTAGGCAACATAAATAAAAAAACAAACAAAAAAAATCATGTGTAGGATAAGCACAGTTAGAACAACTTGTAAAGAGGTTCGTGCTCCTGTGAAGGGCATAGATACAAACATTCCAAACAAAATGCAATGATCTTTTAGAAAGACATTGCAAATTTTTAAAATACAATTCGCATCATTTTAGAACATCTATTTTGGAATCACAAGAATTTGTTTTTAAAGAAAAAGATTAGTTAAACATATCGTTTTCATTACTTATGAGTTCTTCGAGAATACTCTCGTTATCCTCTGCACGAGTTCTCATTAATCTCTCTTTAAATTCATTATAACGCAATTCACCATCTGCAAACTCAAAAGAAAAATCGGCCAAAATGGAGTAACGGTTTGCGTCATAAAACTCGTTAAAAAGAATAGGCTTGGCTGGAATTACTTTTTCTTTCATAGGAAAGGTGAACTCAAGAGGAATGATACGGGTTGCCCTGATAGCAGCAAGAATACAAATCCCAATAAGAAGAGCGACAAGAGTATTTACTTGAAGAGAACGAATTTCTAACAAAAAGGGGACTAAAATAAATATAAAGGCGGCAGCAGCCCCTTGAAAAGCAACGTAGGTTAAAACATACAAAGAGTCGTCTTCCCAGTTTTTAAAATCGATTGGCAGCATTAGAAAAACAGCTTGAACAATCGCTCCTAAAAAAACCCCTATATAAGTCAGCAAATAATCAATGGTTTTAATAAGCATATTTTTTCTCATCCTTAAGAAAGTGCTTAAATAGTGTTCGGATAAAATTTGGAAAGAATTGGAGGAAATTTTTTTCTAGGCTATAAGTTTGAAATACTCCTATTTTTGGAGCCAGCGCCATTTTGATCGCTTTAAATTCTTTTAATTTAAATAGGACGAGGTCTTTATATGAAAATTTATTCTATTCCTTTTTGCCCTTTCTGTTACCGTGTAAAATTAGCTCTTCATGAAAAAAAAATTCCTAATTCATTCATTGAAATTGAAGAAATAGATTTAAAAAATCCACCAAAAGATTTTATAGAAATAAATCCAAACCGCACCGTTCCTACCTTACAAATAAAAGGAAACGACGGTTTTGCTGAAAGTATGATTATTGTAGAATATTTAAACAATTTAAATACAGATACACCAAATTTATTTGGAAACAGCAATGAAGAAATTGCAAAAAATAAAGTTTTAATTGAAAGAATTTCAAATGAAATCATCCCATGCTTACTCGGGTGCTTTTATGCAAATGGAAGCGAAATGAAGTTTAGAAAATCACTTCAAAAACTTCCTATGATTTTTGAAAAATTAGAATCTTTACTTGAAAAAATAAACTCACCATTTTTTGGTGGAAATACCATAAATGCAGTTGATATTTGTTTTGCCCCTTTTATTTGTTATTATTTGGTTGCAAATGAATTTAATACTAAAATTATTCTTCCAAAATCAAATACAAAAGCATTTAAATATTTTAAAAATATTCAAAATCATTCCTATATTAATGAACTTATTCTTAGTAATGAAAAGTTCAAAAATGATACCAAAGAAGAACTTATTATTGAAACAGAGGGAACTAAATATATTAAAAGCTCCTCACGTAATTTAATAAAAGACATTGAGGAAGAAGTTAAAATATTAAATAAAAGAATTTCATCAAAATGCAAAGGTAACAGAGCAATACTTTGGGCAACAAATAAAAATGAAAAAGGACCTTATATTGAAACGATTGTTCAATTTAAAAATTATGATGAAGCCATTCAGGCCATTCAAGTTATTTGTGATTTACAAGAAACATCGGATCACCACTCTCATTTTGTTCTTGAAAACTTCAATCAAATTAAAGTAGAAGTATGTACGCATCAACCAACCTGGGGAGTGACTGCTATGGACATTGCTTTTGCAGAAACTCTCTCTGACATTTTAAAATAAAGGAGTTATCATGAAAGAAATGAAAAAAACATTTTTGGCTTTTATTGGAGGAAGTGGGCTTTATGATCTTCCTGGAATTGAAAATGTTGAAGAAATTGAAATCGCAACTCCCTTTGGCTGTCCTTCCGATAAAATTACAACGGGTACGATTGATGGAAAACCTATTGCCTTTTTACCAAGACATGGCAAAGGCCATCGTTTTTTACCATCTGAAGTAAATTATAGGGCAAATATTTATGCTTTAAAAAAACTTGGAGTGACACATATTGTTAGCGTAAGTGCTGTTGGGGGACTTCAAGAAAAAACGGCTCCTGGAACAGCGGTAATTCCTACTCAAATTATTGATAAAACAACGGGTCAAAGACAACGTACTTTTTTTGGAAATGGAGTTGTTGGCCACGTAAGTTTTGCAGATCCATTTTGCCCAGAACTTCAATCCTATATTGCAAAAGCATGCGAACAAGAAAAGGTAACAACACATTTCGGTGGTGCACTTGTTTGTATTGAAGGTCCACGATTTAGCTCCCGTGCAGAAAGTCATAGTTTTAAACGTGAAGAAGCAATGATTATCGGTATGACTGCAATGCCTGAAGCTATTTTAGCTCGTGAAGCAGAAATCGCATATGCAACTTTAGCTTTTGTTACGGATTATGATTGCTGGAGAGAAGAAACAGAAGCCGTTACGGTAGAAGCTGTGATAGCAGTATTAAATAAAAATGTTGAAGCTTCCAAAAAAATTGCGAAAGCAATTCATAAATTTTTGCCAAAAGAAACAAGTAATCCTATTTTTCAAGCAGCAAAAAATTCGATTATGACAAATTTGAGTTTAATTCCTCAAGAAACAAAAAGAAATCTTGATTTACTTTTTGGAAAATATTGGAAATAGATAAATAGAAATATTTATCTATTTTTATTTTAGGAATGAGGAACTTATGAAACCAAATTTAGAAGCTATTAAATATAAAAATAATAAACTTGAAATATTAAATCAGTTACTTTTGCCGGAGTCCTTTGTTTATGAAGATTGCCTGTCAGCAGAACAAGGATGGCAAGCTATTCAGCAAATGAAAGTTCGTGGTGCTCCCGCAATTGCTATTACAGCTGCACTTTCACTTGCATGTGAACTTTATCATTTAGAAGATAAATATTCTGTTGCGGGATTAAAAAAATACATTTTTGATAAACTAGATTATTTATGCACAAGCAGACCAACTGCTGTTAATTTATTTAAAATGTCCGATCAAATGAAATCTCTTATAGAAAATGAAATCAATAAAGAAAAAGAAATAGATCCCAAAAAATTAAAACAAATTTTTATTGAAAACGCAGAAAACTTATTAGAAAAAGATATTTCAGACAATAAAGCGATAGGTCATTTTGGCTCAGAATGTTTTCCTTTAAATAAAAAAATAAAAATATTAACCCACTGCAATACAGGTTCCTTAGCAACATCGGGATATGGAACCGCTTTAGGAATTATTCGTTCTCTTCATTCCAGTAATAAGCTAGAGCATGCATATGCAACCGAAACTCGTCCTTATAACCAAGGGGCGCGATTAACCGCTTTTGAACTTGTGTACGAAAATATTCCTTCGACCTTAATTACCGACTCTATGGTTTCCTTTTTAATGAAAGAAAAAGGAATTGATGGCGTTGTTGTGGGTGCAGATCGTGTTGTTGCCAATGGAGATACCGCAAATAAAATTGGTACATATCAACTTGCCATAGCAGCCGCTTATCACAATGTTCCTTTTTATGTTGCAGCACCAATAACATCGATTGATTGCACAAAAAATAATGGATCCGAAATTCATATTGAAGAACGCCCAAAACATGAATTAACTCATATCAATGGCATTCAAATTGCCGCAAAAGGAATTGATGTTTGGAACCCTTCTTTTGATATCACACCCGCTAAATTAATTACGGGTATTGTTACTGAATTAGGAGTCATTCCGAAAAATTCAGATGGTGAGTTTTATATTAAAGAATTTTTATTAAAGAAACAAAAATAATTTGTTTCTTTAAATTTAAGGAAAATGAAATGGTTTCATTTATTAAAAATAAAGAATTACTTTCTCCCCTTACTCAAGAAGCGCATGCTTTTGCAAAGTTTCGAATTAACGCTAAAAAGTATCCTGCAAGCTTAATCGAAGAAATTGCAATAGGTCAGTCTATAGGTGTATGGGAAGAACAGCATGTTGAACCGAGCCTTTTAAAAACAAAAATTGCAAAAATTATTGCTTGCGAATCGAATGAAAATTTTCACGAAGCCACCGTTGCTTTTCCTGTAAATATTTGGCATCGGAAATTATCGTGGTTATTTGCAATTTTATTTGGAAAAATGAGTTTTTATGATGGTGTTCAATTAAATTCTGTTTGGTTTTCTCCAGATTGTTTTGATCAAGAAAATTTAATAGGTCCAAAACACTCTCCACATTCCCTTCGATCTCTTGTTGGAGCAAAAAAAGATAGCCCTTTACTTATGGGAATATTAAAGCCAAATGTTGCGATGAGTGCTGAAAAAATATCTCAGTTATTTTTTGAGGCATCGGAAGCAGGGACTCATATTTTAAAAGACGATGAAATTCGTCATGATAATTCTCCTTTAGAAGCTATAAAAAGAGTAGAAATCATTGCGAATGAATCTGCAAAAAGAAATATAAAATCTATTTATGCTGTTCATTTGCAAATTGAAGGTACTAAATACATTGAACATGCTAAAAGACTTATAGATGCGGGTGCACAGTCCTTTTTAATCAATACCTGGACATCAGGAATAGAATGTTTACAAGAAATTCGTAAGGTAACAAATATTCCCATATTATCTCACCCTAGTTTAGTTGGTGCTTTTGGATTAACAGAGGAAAATTCAACAATTCATCCTCGTGTTACTTTAGCTCAATTTATTCGCGCAGCAGGAGCTGATTTAAGCCTATTCCCAAGTCCTTATGGAAAACTTGGTCTTGAAAAATCTATTGCACTAGAAATTGCAAAATGTTGTCTCATTAAAAATGAAAATTGGCCCATTCAACCTATGATGCCCGTTCCAAGCGCTGGAATAAAACCTGAACATGCTCCTTTAGCTAAAAAAGATTTTGGCAAAGATTTTGTTTTAAATGCTGGTACAGGAATTTTTTCTAGTCCCGAAGGAATTCAAAAAAGCATTGAAAAATTTAGAGAAGAGCTTGATAAAATATGAGAACCTATAAAAAAATCATAAAAGACTCTACTTTTTTTCCAATTTCACTTTTTGAGTTAAATGAATTAAATAAAATTTGTACTGTTGCTAAAAGACTAGATAATAGAAATGCCATTCCTGCGACAAGTAGTAATTTTAGCATTCGAGCAAAAAAAGAGAATGCTTTTTTGATTACAAAATCAGGCATTCATAAAAGAAATTTAAATCCAACTCATTTTATTCGAGCAAATTTGTTTGGAAAACCATTGCACCCTATTTCTCCAAAGCCAAGTGATGAAACATTATTGCATGCAATGATTTATCGTAATTTTAACGAAGCCCATTCTGTGATTCATTGTCATGCGCCCGAATTAGAATCCATTTCATTATTAAATTGCGAAATTTTGAAACAGGATAAAAATGAAAGCGAATATTTAACTTGTGGCTATTATAAAATAAAAGGACATGAAGTTTTAAAAGCATTAGGTTTCAAAACTCATTTAGAGGATTATTTTTTACCTGTCATTAAAAATGATCAAAATATGGAAAAACTTTCCCATTTAATCGAATATTATTTTTTTAAACATCAGCAAAAATTACCTATATGTGCTTTTCATATTGAAAATCATGGCATTTATTGTTTTGGAAATTCTGTTCCTCAAGCAGAACTAAGAATTGAAGCCATTTTGCATTTATTATCCTACCTAAAGTAGATTCTTTTCAAACCGACTAAACATAAGAGTTTTTTAATTTAAACAAATTAAGGGTTCTATGTTTAATAAAGAGAAATTACAAAATATAAGATTTCCTCTTACTATTAAAATAGCTTTGTCTCTTATTTTAATTATTTTTATCGTAATGGGAGTAAGTACTTTTTTAGATATCAAAGATAACAGAAATGACATGGAAAATTATGAAAAGAAAAATAATATTTCTGCATTTACTTCTGCATTACCCATAATGGAAAATGCTCTTTGGGAAATAGATTTTAAAACAATTAATTCTACATTAAATCAAATGATGAAAAACCCAAATGTAATTTCTGTCTCTCTTTTTTCTGAAACAGGTTATTCTATTTCTTATGTAGAAAAAGGATCAAAAAAAGAGCTATTAAATTTAAATTTAGAAGATTTTATAAGCAATGAAAATAAAGATAAGTTATTTAAAATGGAATTTAATAATAAAAATACTATAATACTCCAAATTAAAGATGATAAAAATGAAACTTTTACTTTAGCATACCCCTTATTTTTTAAAAATACAAAAAAATCAAATTTATTAAATGTTAAAGTGGGATATTTAATTATGGTGTATTCCACTCATCATATTGCGATAGCAAATAATGAAATATTTTATAAATCTGTTATTCTTTCTACTTTATTAGGACTTGTTATTATTTTAACAAGCTTTTTAGTGATTAGAAAAGTTATTATTAATCCAATAAAGGAATTGGAAAAAGCAAGTATTGAAATTGCTAAAAATAATTTTATACAAACACCTCTAAAAAAGGGATATTTTGGCAATGATGAGATTGAAAGTTTAAAAATTAATTTTAATTTTATGGTTAGACAAATTATCCAACTTATTAAAGACGAAAAAGAACAACAAAGAATGGCTAATGAATTAGAAACAACCAAAATCATACAAAAATCATTTATTCCTAAAGCAAAAAATTTAAGAGTTGGTTTTTTCGAACTTTCTGGTTTTTTTCAATCTGCATCTGAGTGTGGAGGAGACTGGTGGCATTTTTATCCTTTAAGTGAAAAAAGAATAATGATTATGTTAGGTGACGTAACAGGTCATGGAACTCCAAGTGCCATGTTAACGGCAGCCGTTAAAGGATATTGTGATTCTATTTATGCTCGAAAAAGTTTAGATACCTCAAAAATTCTCGAAGAACTAGATGTTGTTGTTAGAAGCATTGGCGGTGATGAGCGAATGATGACCATGTTCGTTGCTATTATAGACCCTATCAAACAAAAACTCACTTATTCAAATGCAGCACAAAACTTTCCTTTTGTTATTGATCAAAATTCAAATACAACTTCTCCTATTACTCTTTTAGGTAACGGAAAAAGATTAGGTTATTTAAGCCCTATAAGTCACAGAAAAGTAAATTTATTTAAAATACATTCAATAGATTTTAAAATTAATAATATTTTATTTTTGTATAGTGATGGATTAACAGAAGCTAAAAATACTGGAAAAAGGGAATATTCTGACAGAAGATTAATTAAAAAATTAAAAAGCTTACAAAATAATGATACTTCCGAAATTATTAAAATGATAAATATGGATTTAATTGAATTTACTCAAGGAGAACCACTGGAAGATGATGTTACATTTGTTGCATGCAGGTTATGTGAAACCGAAAATAAAGAATATAGCACAGAAATTATAGATTATTTTGATTCCCAAAAAGATGAGAATGCAAACACTCCCGTTGATCAAGTATCCTAGAAAAAAAATACCTACAGGTTAGGCAAAAATGTTTCGTAAGAACAATTTTGCCTAATTCCACAAAAAAATTCCTTAGATAATAAAAATAGACCTTAACAGAACAAAAACAGGAGCAATTCATTATGGAAGATTTTGAACTTGTATTAGAAGATATAGAATTAAGTTCTCATAAAATTGAGTACTATGATATAGAAATCAACTCTCCCATCACAGAAGAAGATATACGTTACGCTCAATTAGAAGACATTATATTTAGGGAAAACAACAATGAATTTAACGGTAGAAAAAACATTCCACTTTTTAGGGACCAGAATCTTTCCAGGAATTCCTTTAACTAAAGACGGTATATTAGGTTTTACCCTTCCAGAGGCCTCTGAAAAATCGATAACTCAAAAAATCCAAATATTTGCAAGCACCCATAATGTTGATCACATTTATACTTTTGTTACCTGCATAACCGATAACCTTCGGCAAAAAGAATTAGATACGATAAAAGAATATTTACCTAATGTAACTCATATTGGAAACTTTGGAGTTGGATTTAATCACATAGATATTGATTATGCTAAAAAACTTGGATTTAGAGTAACAAACTCTCCAGGAGTTCTTGCCGAGGCAACTGCAGATATCGCATTTACTCTTATATTATGTGTAACAAGAAGGGTGGCGGAAGGGTATACTATTGTAAAAAATACATCTAAATATCCTGGATGGGCTCCAGATTATCTCTTAGGAAGCGGATTGCAAAATAAAACATTAGGTATTGTCGGTTATGGTGAAATTGGCAAAGCTTTAGCAAATAGAGCGAAAGCCTTTGGCCTAAAATGCGTTGCTTTAAAAGCTAACAATTGGGAATCAATAGACAAAAGCTCTTTTAACGAAATTGATCGCCTTTCTGAAAACGACTTTTTCAATGTTTCCGATATCATTTCTTTGAACTGTCCCCTAACCGAACAATCAAAAAACTGGTTGAATCGAGAGCGAATTTCAAAGATAAAACAAGGAGGAGTTATTATTAATACAGCCAGAGGGGAACTTATTGATGAACCTAGTCTGGCAGATGCTTTAAATAATAACCACCTATCTGGTGCTGGACTGGATGTCTTTTGCCATGAACCTGTTTTGTCTGAGCACCTCAAAACAGCAAAAAATATATTTATACTTCCTCATATTGGCAGTGCAACTCACGAAACACGCCAAGCTATGGGATCTAGAGTTTTTGACTCCATAAAGGCTCATTTTAAAGAAAGGCATGAATTACGGCAAAAAGGAGTTTTGCCTTTTCAAATTACATAGATGAAAATTAAATTTCTTTTTGCTCTGTTATTCCATGCTATTACAATAAATTCATACGCTTCAGATCCCAAAAAAACCGATCCAACTTCGACAGAAGTTGGCTGGGATCATTTAATTGAAACAAACCCATCGCCATTGGCAAAACAGTTTGTGAAATCATCACACACTGTTTATCAAAGACTTCTTTATGGTGGAATTCCTTATCCCTCTAATAAAATAAATAATCGCTGGGAAAGTGGTTACAACACTTCTAGTGATAAATTTACTTATATGAGAAAATAT
The DNA here is from genome assembly GCF_044369315.1 of Silvanigrella sp. Taxonomy (NCBI): domain Bacteria; kingdom Pseudomonadati; phylum Bdellovibrionota; class Oligoflexia; order Silvanigrellales; family Silvanigrellaceae; genus Silvanigrella; species Silvanigrella sp. Next base: position 12,697 of record NZ_JBIPMD010000021.1, on the reverse strand, counting down.
GGGGTTGATTGCACACGCCTTCTCCGTTATCTTTTTGTGAATATGTTAGATCTCCCTTATAATTCTAAAGAAAAAAATGAACCCATTATTAGCAGTACGTTCACGCTACACAACAACCAAAATCAGCTTAAAAACTTTATTCAAATTCCCAAAACAAAACATGGATTTAAACCTCAAACGGGAGATATTTTGGCTTTTCCTGGCCATACCATTGCAGTTTTAGATCCTAAAAATTGTATTGCCATTCAATCTAGTATTTGGCTTTGCAAAGAAATGAAAAATGGATTTTGTGTCGAATCTGATTACGGAAAATCCGCAGGTGTTTCTATCTATCATTTAGCCAGCGAACGCTTTTGTAAAAATGGTGTTTGGAAGGGAATGGATAGTGATAAATTAAATTTTACCATTGGTTGGAGACATAAAGCATTTGATACTTGGATCACAAGTATGCCCTCTGAAGCAGAAGCAAAATCGCAAATACTTTTGAAGGGAAAAAATTTAGCTGGTAAATATATCTATTTTCCTGGAAGCAAAACTCCGGTGAAAGCCACTTTATGGAAAAAAGGGAAGGTAAATCATAACACAAATAATTCAAATCAGATTGTTTCTTTAAAAGTTCCACAAGATGCAAAAAGTGGAAAATTAAAAATATATTGGGGTACCGGAAATCCAAGTTTAGAAAAAACGGTTGAGTCATTAGATAAAATAAAAATCCTCTCAAGCCACAAAACAATTGTAAGCATTTATAAAGATTCTTATCTTGATTAAATATTTAAAATTTTGGAACCTGGACAACAATACTTAAACCTTTTGAAGTTTTAAATCCTTTTCGACAAGCATAAGCATGTCTTTGGTGCCCATCAAAACACAATAAATCTCCTTCATTAATCGTAAAAAATTCACTTTCGACCATAATTTCAAATGATCCTGAAAAACAAAAGAAATATTCTTCTGTTCCTGGGCTATGCGGTGATCCAGGAAATCGTTCATTTTCATTTAAAGTATATTCTTGTAAGATTAAATATCTTGAATTTTCAGGAGTTAATTGAAGAACATGGATAAATTTAACCAAATTTTCATCGGAATATATCAGTTTTTTTGGAATTTTTACAGCTTCTTCTTTTTTATATAATGTTGCTGTTGGAGTAGGTTTTTGCAATAATGCAGACATTTCTACACCGAGACCTTGGGAAATACCAACTAATACTTGTAAAGTAGGGTTTCCTTCCCCTCTTTCCAAACTTGCAATGGTACTTCTTGGAACTCCAGATCTTTCAGAAAGCTGCTCTTGGCTTAAGCCATATTCTCTTCTAAAGTTTTTCATATGTATTGCAATATACTGTCCAAAACTTTCTGGTTTTTCTGGTGTGACATTTTTCATCATAAACAAGGTACTCCAAAAAAATAGGAATTCTATATTTCTCTTTAGAGTTTTATCTAAAAAATAAATTTAAAATAAATCTAATTTCGTATCATTTATTCGTAGATAGGTAAAATTTGCATGAATTTACATACAAAAAACTCTTAAAGAAGGTATATATTCATAATGTTTGGAATGACAACAAGGAAAGTGACCATGTTTAAACATATTATACTTCCAACATTCTGTTTTTTTTATTTTTTTGTAGCAGGATGCACATCTACTAAATATTCACATAGAAAATATAACAGCTATAATCAAAACTATGTAGATCCGACACGCGTTGAAGTAGATTGGAAAAAATTATATTCATCAAATGCTTCATCACAAGTCAGATCGTTTTTAAATTACTCTAAAGAAACAAAAGAGGAATTAAGCGAAAAAAAAATTCCTTATGCTTGGAATGGTATTTCTAAAAATTGGAATGACAAATACTTAGACTCAAAAAATAAATATGATTTTATGAGAAGAAATGGAGTTGATTGCACGAGATTCCTTTGGCATTTATATTCTGAAAAAATGAATTTACCTTTTAATTCTAAAACAAAAAGAGCTCCTATATTAAGCCACAGTTTTGCCCAAAGAAAATCAAATTCAGAATTAAAGAATTTTGTTCCTTTAAAGAAAAATGGAAATCTATTTAAGCCACGTCCAGGAGATATCCTTGCATTTCCTGGACATGCACTTGCTGTTCTTGATCCTGATAAATGCATTGCCATTCAATCTGCTTCCTGGGTTTGTAAAAAAAGGGCTGATAATGGATCTTGTGTAAACTCTGCAACAGGCAAAGAGACTGGAGTATCTATTTATAAATTAACGAATAGAGGTGACTGCGAAAACGGTTTATGGAAACAATTGGATTCTCCTAAAAATAAATTTACGGCAGGATGGAGACATAAGGCATTAAATACTTGGATCGAAAAAATACCACCAAAAGCAAACGTTAACGACACAATTACCTTAATTGGTTATAATATTTCACATAGATATATTTACTTTAATGGTGCAAAAAAACCCTCTAAAACATCATATTCTTATTCAAAAACAAAAAGTAAAAAATACGATAACTTAGATATTGTTTCTATAAAAATCCCTCATGATGCTAAATCAGGAAAATTAAAAATTTATTGGGATAATAAAATTATACCAGATATAAGACATACGGTAGAAAGTAATGATATTATTTACATAGAAAAAAACACTTTGTTAAGCTCAAGATAAATAATTAATATTGTTAAAAAGAACATAATTTAAACATTTTATTATAAATTCAATAAAATTTATCTAAAATGTTGATAAATTTTTAATCCTATTTTACACTGAATATTATAGGCTTAAATGATGCCTATTCATTTTTTAATTTCTCATCATACAATTAAAATAAGAAAGAATTTTAAAAATCAAAAATATGATATTTTAATTTTCATCAAATCTATAAAATTAATTAGGAAATAATATGAATTTAGAAAAACAAAAATCGGAAAATAATTTTAAAAATAAATTAACAGATTTTAATAAAAAATGTTTAAAATACTCAGATATCATTAATGATTTTAAAAGCAGAAAGGAATCTATTGATTTAAAAGAGTTATATGATACAACTAAATACAAATTAAATAATAAAATCAGTCAAATAGAAGATCTCATCAACAGATCTTCTAACGAAACAGAGTATAATAATTTAAATCTTCAAAAAAAATATTTAATTCAAAAAATAACTTTAATTAATTTATTGCTTGACGAAAATTTAATGGAGACTAAAAAAAATATTGATATTTTTTCATACACAGAAGGAGATATGTTTAAAAATTCACTTATTTTTTGTTTGTATTCTCTAAAAAATAATTTTCCGGACTAATGTTTTTTTAACTCTATTTTTTTCTAAAAGTCTTAAAGACTTATTTTTTTATGATTGTCTCTTCTATAAATTTCAAAACTTGGTTCAAGTCATTAAAAATGGGGTATTTTAAATACTTAGACTCTTCTGGTAAATAATTACTTCTCCGTATCCAAAATCCATGTAATCCTGCTTCTTGAGCACCTAAGGCATCATCATGTAAAGAATCACCAATATGAATTGCATTTTGTTTTTCTATTCCAACAAGTAAACAGGCATGATGAAAAACGCTAGAATCGGGTTTTCCTTTTTCAACGGTGTCCGAACTTATAACGACATCAAAACAGTTATCTATATTTAAAGCTCTTAACATTCCATTAATACGATTTCCCCAATTTGTAATTATGCCCGTCTTAATAGGAAATCCACTAATTTTTCTTAATTTTAAAGCTGCTAATATTTCTTTAGCATCGGGACAGACTTGAACTCCAATTGCATTTGATGAAGAACTTTGCAAAATAGTTCCAGAGGCATCAAGAAAAATAGTGTATTTTTCCATGTCTTTTTCTTTTTTCATAACATATTTTCTCTTATTTATAGTATTGTTTCTTGAACAATTTGATTGATAATATTTGAAGAGCTTCTTTTTTCAGAAAGAGATCTAAAATTTAAAATACATCTATGCCTTAATACGGCAGGTGCGATTTCAGCAATATGTTCAAATTGAACCTCTGTTTTTCCACGTATTAAAGCAATTGCCTTACTTGCTATTAGCAAAGCTTGAGTTGCTCTTGGACTAGCGCCAAAATCGAGATAATCTTTAGCTACATTTAATTTTGATTCCTGTGGTCTTGTATTGCGTACAATACGAACAACTCCACTTAATAGCTCTTTGCTAATAGAAACATTTTCGACAGTTTCTCTGGAGTTTAATAATGTTTTTGCAAAAGGAGCTGCTGCTAAGTCTTCTATCTTTTTTGGCAAACATGCCACTTTGATTTCAGAATCAAAATCAGGATAAGGAATTTCTAAATTCAATAAAAATCGATCGAGTTGTGCTTCCGGTAAAGGAAATGTTCCTTCGTTCTCTATTGGGTTTTGAGTAGCAAATACGTAAAAGGGAGATGGTAACGCTCTCGAAACACCACCTATACTAACTTGGCGCTCTTGCATTGCCTCTAAAAGAGCGGATTGTGTTCTAGGAGATGCTCTATTAATTTCGTCCGCTAAAATAAATGGGGAAAAAATAGGGCCAGGAGTAAAAACGATTTTTTTTAAGTTTGGATCTTTTTCATCGAATTGAATTGTATCTCCACCTAAAATATCAAAAGGGGTTAAATCGGGAGTAAATTGAATTCTTTTGTACTTATTACCCAAAGCGGAAGCTATATTTCGAACCAAAGTCGTTTTTGCCACACCAGGAGCGCCAGTCAAAAGAGCGTGCTCATTACAGATCACAGCAATGACAATATGCTCAATAATTTCACTTTGTCCAAAAACTTTGTTATTCAGCAATTCTACAAATTTTTGGGATGCGTAAGATGTTTCTTGAAAATCTGGCATTTATTTAAACCTCTTCTTTAATTAAGGGGACTATGCCTAGCTTAACCTTTCAGAAGAAAAAGGGAAAGCCAGAAAGAACGACATCAAGTAAAGCAGGCATTTCATTTAAAGAATCTAATAAAGAAACCTTCACTAAATTATAAAATAAAGGTACTTGAAAACAGTGAAGAAACTTAAAGGAGTATACTTACTATGGCCTTAACAAATAAAAATAAGACCCTCGTAATAGGAGCTGGTGCCTTTGGAACAGCAATCGCCGCTTGCATTCATAGTCCTTCTAATCAAGTAAAAATCATTGCAAGAGAAGCGGATCCATTCGAATCCCTTAAGCGTCATAATACTCTTAAACATTGTGAAATGGAAACATTCGATAAATTTAATTCAAAATTTAGTGATTATAAATTAATAATTTTAGCTATCCCTTGTCAAAGTTTACGAAATGTGAGCGAATGGATGTATCGGCATTGGGAAAAAACAGAACAAATTAAAAATAAAGAAACAAAAAAAATAAACATCATTTCAGCCGCTAAAGGGATAGAACAAAAAACTCTTTTGTTACCATCCCAAATTTTAGAAAATATTTGGCAAGAAAATGCTTCCATTGGATCTTTAAGCGGACCTAGTTTTGCAAAAGAAATGCTTGAAGGCTTGCCAACTTGTGTTGTTGTTGCCTCAAAAGACGAAGAACTTTTAAATATAGCTTCCAATTTATTGCATCGTCCTCATTTTCGAATTTATGACTCCAAGGATATCATAGGAGTAGAAATTTCTGGTGCCTTAAAAAATGTAATTGCAATGGTAGCAGGTGCTGTTGATGGTCTAAAATTAGGAAATAATGCACGAGCTGCCGTGATAACAAGAGGCCTCGCCGAAATTGCTCGCATTGGTGTAAAGTTAGGTGCAAATCCTATGACATTTTTAGGTTTAAGCGGAGTTGGCGATCTTATTTTAACATGCACAGGTGATTTATCTCGAAATAGACAATTTGGTTTAAGAATGGCAAAAGGTGAAAGTAAAGAAAATATTTTAAAAAGTATGGCTCAAGTTGTAGAAGGAATCGCAACAACAAATAGCGCTAATGAACTCAGTATGAAACTTGGAATTGAAACTTCAATTATAAATACGGCCTATAAAGTTTTATATGAAGATATACCTATTCTAGAAGCTGTTTCTTTATTGAACGACCGTCAGCAAGGCTCTGAATTTAATTGGTGAAAATTTTTATTATTCAAAATTAGGAAACTTTACTTTATGAATCTATTTTCGGTTGAATCTAGTCTGATAGAAACAATTGCTACACTGATTGAAAATCCTAAGTTAACAAAAATTATTATCACGAATACAGAAGCTGAAGCTCAAGAATTTGAAGAATTTATTAAAAACGCTTCCGATGAATACTTAACTTCAAAAGATATTCTTTATATTCCAGGTTTCTTTCAAGCTGGTGTTTTTCGATTTGAATCTGCTCGAAAAATTATTGCCAAAAGAGTAGAAGCTTCTTTTTTATTATCGTCCCATTTTCCTAGAGTAATCATATGTAGCATTGCTGGTTTCGCAAGAAATTTTCCAACTATAGAATGGATTCAAAAAAATAAATATGAAATTAGAGTTGGTGACGATCTCGATCCCGATCTCCTTATTGAACAATTGTCTCAACTCGCTTATTTGCAAGTTCAAAGAGTGGAAGAAGTTGGTGAATTTTGTGTCAGAGGTTCTATTGTTGATTTTTGGACTCCAGGAGAAAAAACGCCATCACGTATTGAGATATTTGGTGATGCGGTAGATAAAATAAGATCGTTTCGAGCTTCTGATCAAAGATCTTTTGAAACATTAAATAAAGTAACAATTTTACCTTCTAGAGAATTTGTATGGCCATATAAAAGTCAGCTAGAATTTGCTGTTGAAAAATTTAATAGCGCAATTTTACATCAAAAAGTGATGGGAGTAAGCCGCTCTAATTTACTTGAAGACTTAAAAGCCAATGTTCCTTTTGCTGGTATTGATGATATATTCTATATGTTTTCTCAAGATCATTTTCAATCATTTCATGAATATATAAATGAAATTTCTATAAAAAATAATATAAACCTTTCTATATGTTTTATTGGTGAAGAAGATCACTTTTTAAAATCTGTTCATGAAATAGAAAAATTATATGAAAATTCATACACCGCTGCTTTTGGAAAAAATTACCCTGTAGGAAAAATAGAATCTGTTTTTCCTAATATTATAAAAGCAAAACAATACTTAACAATAGCAAATTCTATTAAGTCAAGATATTCTTTCCCTAAAGACATATCAGAAGTTTTAAAACAAATTGAAAAACAAAAACTTTCTAATAGAATTGAAAAGCTAAATCACTTTCTTTTAGAAAATAAAATTGAAAATATTTTAATTCTAGCTAATACAAATGATAGTTTTTTAGAATTTATAGGAATATCGTCAAAATATTTTAATATTAACAACGAATCCGAAAATCAAATTAACATTCCAAAATTTAAAATAAAAGATATTTTATCACATAATTTATCAGGGAATAAAGTAACAAACAAAATTCATTGCTGTTTACTCAATTCAAAAGAAGGTTTTTATTTACCTCAATCAAGAACTTTGGCCATATCTGAAAATTGGATACGAGGAGTCGCTAGCGCCGAAAAATTTGAAAGTTTTACCGAAATCGATTCAAAACAAAGCTCTAAAGAAAATTCGGAGGCATTTTTAACAGCGCAATATTCTGATTTTATAGAGGGAGATCTTGTTGTCCACGTTCAACATGGTATTGCACGTTTTCGTGGATTAATGACCATTAAAATTCTTGATATCACAGGCGATTTCCTTGCTTTAGAATATGCTGAAAACGATAAAATATATGTGCCTGTTCATAAATTAAATTTAATTCAAAAATATATTGGCTCTTCAGAAGGAACTTCATTAGATAGCTTAAAAGGCACTTCTTGGGAAAAAAGAAAAGCAAAAGCTAAAATTGATGTTGAAAAACTTGCTAAAGAACTTATGGAACATCAAGCAAAAAGAGCGATGACACCAGGCCACGCTTTTTCTAAAATTGATGAAGATTATATTTCTTTTGAAGACGCCTTTCCTTTTGATGAAACTTTAGATCAATTGCGCGCCATAAAAGAAATTATGTCCGACATGAATCAACCTAAAGCAATGGACAGATTATTATGTGGAGATGTTGGTTTTGGAAAAACAGAAGTTGCTATGCGCGCTGCTTATCGAAGTATATTGGATGGAAAACAAGTGGCTTGGCTTGTTCCAACAACAGTATTAGCACATCAACATTATAGATCATTAATAGAACGATTTTCCGATTTTGCTGCAAATATTTGTATATTAGATCGCTCTGTTACTTCAGCTTCAAAAATTCTCGAAAAACTTAAAAAAGGTGAAATTGATATTTTAATAGGAACTCATCGAATTTTATCGAAAGATATCGATTTTAGAGATTTAGGTTTATTAATTGTTGATGAAGAACAACGTTTTGGTGTTTTACAAAAAGAAAAAATCAAATCGATCTCTTATGGTATTGACGTTTTAACCATGACAGCAACACCCATTCCAAGAACACTACAAATGGCAATGGTAGGACTCAGAGATTTAAGTTTACTTACCTCCCCACCAAAATCACGTTTAGCAACAAAAACATTTGTTTGTCCTTTTGAAGAATCTATTATTATTGAAAGTATTCAGTTTGAATTAAACAGAGGAGGACAAGTATTTTATGTTCATAATCGAGTAGAAGAGCTAAATAGTGTATATGAATATTTACATAAAATTGTTCCTAACGCTAAAATATGCATAGGTCATGGAAAAATGACCCAAAAAGATCTTGAAAAAACGATCATCGAATTTTTAGATGGAAAATTTAATATTTTATTATGCACTACAATTATTGAATCTGGAATAGATATGCCAAACGTAAATACAATTATTGTACAAAATGCAGATTATTTTGGTTTAGCACAACTTTATCAATTAAGAGGACGCGTTGGGAGAAGATCAACTAGAGGTTATGCTTACTTTTTAACATCACAAAACGCAAAAGATGATCAAGAAGGAATGAAAAGACTTGAAATTTTAAAGGAACATCAAGAATTAGGTAGTGGTTTCGTTATTGCGAGTCATGACATGGAAATGCGAGGTTCAGGAAATATTTTAGGTGATGAACAAAGTGGAAAAGTAAGCGATGTGGGATTAGAAACATATTTACAAATGTTAGATGATGCCATTAAAACTCTTGGTGGAAATAAAGTAACAAATCATGCTGAAGTTGAAATACAAATTCCTCTTATTGCACAAATACCTGAAAATTATGTTGAAAATTCAAGAGAACGTTTAAAAACATACCGTCGTTTTTTTGGTGCTCGTCAAGAAAGCGCATTGCAAAACCTTATCACAGAATGCGAAGATCGTTTTGGTACGATTCCTGTTGAAGTGAAAAACTTATCAGAACTTGCTCGAATAAGAAGATGGTTATTATCCTTGGGAGCAATATCACTCATTGTGGGTGAAGATTCTACAGAAGTGCGTCTTGGCAAAGGGGTATTACAACCAGATTCTTATGATGAATCAAGTGAACTACTTGTAAAACGCATACTTGATGTTTGCAATCGCAAGGTAAAGGGCATGCGCATTACTCCAGATGGTAGACTTATATTTGCCATTCGTAAAAAGAACTTTATTCAGGATAGTAACGGAACAATTACCGAATTAAAGAGAATTTTAAGTCTCCTTGCTGGGGAAGCTTATGAGGAAAATTCAAAATAATTTTTTATTTTTTATCCATATACTATTCTGTTTTATTATTTTTCCTTTTTTTGAAAACAAAATATTTGCTCAATTGCCTAAGACTTTTATAAAAGAAGGGCTTCCTACTTTACGTTCTGGCCCTCCTTTAAATATTCAAGCTGCTTATGATAAAGAAGTATTATTGGAAGTATCACCTGGCGATGATTATTCATCTCAAAACTCAAAGATAATATGGTCAATTAATAATAAAAAAATATGTACTGGAGTTTATTGCCCAATTGTCCTTAAAGAATCAGATTATTTAGAAAGAGCGCCCATCCTCGATATCATTACATTTAATGAATATGGAGGAACAACATATACCTATGAATTTGAAATTCGCTCTAAAGAAGGCTTTGATTCTAAGTCTTTAAACAAAGAAACAGAATATGTAAAACCAAAAAATGAATCGATTGATTCTTTTTCAAGCCAAAAAGTTTCTGCTATTTTTGGGAAAGGAACACTTATTCAAAGAGATTATATTCTTTATATTGGATCAGTTTCAAGATTTTTTAATTGGAAAGAAGGAATTTTTCAAACAGATAATTTAGATACTTTAAAAATTTCAGATTCTGAATCAGGATTATGGTTTTTGTTACCTTCTTCTAATTTATCCATTCAAAGCCCTACCGATGATGATCAATTAAGAAGATCTAAATTAAATTTAGGAAGTTTAAGAGTAAAAGCTTCTGGCAGTCGAAATGATACCGATGAAAATACGGAAAGCTTTACGAACAAAATGGAAATTGAAACAGAAGAAATAAAAATTCTTGTTTCTCGTGGAACAGATGTGGTTATGACAAGAGGAAAAGAAAATAATAAATTATTTACTAAAATTATTGTATTTAGTGGAGAAGCACAGCTTATCCCTAATATTCGTATTATGAAGGAATCTGAAAAATTTAAAGAAGATAAAATTAAACTAGGAACGGGTCTTGAATTCACAATTTATGAAGACGGTTCAATTAAACCATTGTCATCTCCAAATAGCTCGACAATAGATTATTTTATTGCTTTTACTACGACACAAGAAGAATTAAAAGCGAGATATGAAACAAAAAATATTGATAATCTCTCCGAAATTTTAGATAGAGCCGCTATTTTAGCAGAAAATGAAGAATATTTTGAGTTGCTAAATTTATTAACTCCAGTTCAAAATTTAATAGATAAAGATATTCGAATTTCATATTATTTAGGTTTTGCAAAAAAAGGTTTATATCAAAATCAAGATGCAAAAAAATATTTTAATCATGCAAAAAAAATGGATAGTAATTTTCCAATGGCTCATTGGCAACTTGGGCTAATTTATCTTGAAGAAAAAAATTATCCCTATGCTGAAAATGAATTTTTACTTGCTCATAAAAATATTCCAAAAGGTAGTAAAGTAGACCATGAATACGGATATTATGTTGGCGTGCCCTATTTTTTTAACAATAAAATGTTATTAGCAAAAAATACGTTTCAGTCTGCTGTTTGGGATACAGAACTCGATCCCTCATTAAGACAATCTGCCGCCGAGTTTTTAAAAAGAATAAATATTGAAAAACCTTGGAGCGTATTTGTTCCTTTAGGAGTTCAATACGATTCAAATGTTTTATCCATTGCACAAAATCAATCTTTACCAAGTCAATACAGTGATAAAAGCGTTTTCAGGTCAATCGCAGGTGGTGTTTACTCCTACGATAGCTCTAAAGAATCAAATAACGATGGTTGGTTTTTAGGAGGAGGCGCAAAACTCTTTTATATTAAAAATTTAACAAATGGATATAGCTCATTAGATGCTCTTGTTTTAGAAGGAAGCATTTATGAAACGAGACGCTGGTTGAAAGATGAAGAAAAAAAAGAACATGATACCGTGCGAATCTACCAAACGGGTGGGGCCGTTTTTGTTGATAATAAACAAGATAATCTTTATTTTTTAGGAGGAGGAATCTATAAATCACTTGAATTAAATGCAGGTATCCAAATAGATGTATCCGATCGTTCTGTTTCGAATCAAAGAAGCGGTTTAGTTTACAATCAGTATTATCAAATGGGTTTAGGACAATACAGTCTTTTTGTATTGGATTTAAGCCTTCAAGGCCAAGAACAAATCATGTTTAATACATCAGATACAGTAGGAAGTACATTTGAAATCATAGCGACTCCTTCTGCCAGCTATTCCATTAATTCAAAAACGAGTTTAAAATTTAGCAATACCTTCGACTTTTTATATACTTTTATCTCACCAATTCAAAGCAAATATAAATTTATTCCCTCAGCAGCTATAAATTACTTTATACAAGACTGGTTAATAGGTACATTTAGTACATCATTTGAATACGATCGGGTATTACCCGATAATACAAATGTTTATAGGCCGGGAGCCTCACTTATTGTAACAGGTATTTTTTAGGAAGTTCATGAAATCTCAATTACAAATAAATAAACTAAATTCTTTTAAAGAAAAAGTTTATTCGTTTTCTTTTGCAAATTACCCAACAACCTCCCGAATTCATAAATTACAAAAATTTTCGAATTTAAATTCCATTTTTGTAAAAAGAGATGATGAACTTGGTTTTGGAGCGAGCGGATCCAAATTAAGAAAATACTTATCTTTAATTCCTTATTTAGTACAAAATAAATATCAAGAAGTTATAATTAAGGGAGGAGCATATTCAAACAATATACTTACCGCATCTCAATTATTAATAGAAAATAATATACAACCTATTTTATTTCTCCCAGAAATAAAAAATGAAAATAGGCATGGTAATTTTTTACTTACTTCCTTGTTAGTAGAAAAAAATAATATTCATTTTTTAAATCAAAATGATTTTAGTAGTTTAAATTTAATTATTGATAATTATTGCCATCATAAAAAAGAAAAAGGAATAAATGTTGGAGTTATTTTAGAGGGAGCAAATATGAAAGAAGCTTTACCAGGAGCACTTTCATTATGTTGATCCTCCCCTAAGAAAGTAGACACCCAGATCCGAAAAAAACTTATAGGAAAGAGGTGTTGAAATGGTGTTAACCAAAAGAAGGTATACAAGCGAATTCAAGCAAGGGGCGATTGAGCTTACAAT
>NZ_JBIPMD010000147.1:0-8314 GCF_044369315.1 Silvanigrella sp. | reverse complement strand
CCAATCCATTGGTAGCTCCTTTGTTACTTTTTTTTAAGCAACAATTAACTAACAAATTGGAGCTATTTCTTCAATCTTCACAATATCTTTCTCAACTCTTAACTGGCATTAATAGTTTATATAAAGCTCCTATATTAAAATGAATTCCCCTTATAAACATAGAATAATTATTAACATCAGAAGTCGAATAATTTATATCTTGAGAAAGATAACTTAAAAAAGGTCCAAAAGTAATATTATTTGTTGATATTCCATTACCTTGTCTATCAAAAAAACCAATTGATAGCCCTAGACCTAAATTTTCTTTTATTTTTTTTGAAATAGAAACAGAATAAATAGACTCTTTTCCAACTTCTCTTAAAGTAGAAATAAAACTTCTTACTGAAATAGTATTTTTACCAATTTGAATATTACTAATATTATTAAAATTAACTTGTGTATATATATTTGTATTATCGGGGACATATACCGCAAATCCAATATAAAAATCATCAGAAAATAATGTGACTTTAGTCGTAAAACCAAAAAAACCATTTAAAATATCGGAATTTGTTTGTGTTCCCTGATAATTTTTTATACCATAAATAGAGTTTACTGATTGTGAATTTAAATAATAGCCTACTGAAGATAAACTTATTTCTTTATCCTTTGAAAAAACAATTCCTCCTGGATTATAATATAATCCAGGAGGATCATCGGAAATAGCCGTGTAGGCGCCTCCCATTGCCGCAGCTCTTTCTCCAATTAAAAAATCATGATAATGATTCCAATCGCCAAAAATTTTAAAATGAATAATAATACTTAATATTATAAATATATTTAGTAATTTATGTTTCCTTAAATAATTAAAGTAAGTTAATAAATTCAAATTTTTTCCTTAATAAAATTTGTACTTCATTATTTTACATTATTTAAATTAGGAAATATTTTCATTGTCATTAAAGATTTTATATACTTGTTTGATAAAGCATATTCCAATCATTCATATAATTGTCTAAAAGAGCAGATTGGTTATAAAAAACCATAATATTATTACATTGCTCATTTTCTGCAGAAGTAGTGTAATTAAAACTACCTAGTTCCAAAGTGCTGTTATCAATAATCATATATTTATTATGCATAATACTAAATTTTTTATTTAATTTAATATGAGCCCCTGCATTCAAAAGATCTTGAACGGCATTATTATTCGCATTCGCTTTATAATCTAAGACAATATTTAATTGAACACCGTTATTTTGTCTATCTTTAAGCGCATTCAGGATGTCAGGGTCTGTAAAGTTATAAGCAGCCATATATATATTATTTGTAGCTTTTTTAATATGTTGAATAATAACTTTTTTGGCAGAAAGAGAAGAAGAAATATAATTACATGCATTTGAAAATGCAATTTCAGCAATTCCTTTTTGAATTTGAAAAGAAGATAAACTTGAAATAGGAAATTTGCGAACATTTTCTTTGATAAATGAAAAATTTAAATTTTGTACATTTGAATTTGGAATTTTTTTGGAATTCGAAAATAACCTCTCAAAATTATCTGAATAAAGTTTTGCTATTTCAGGCTGATTTTCTATGAATAAAGCATTTTCTGCGTTTCTTTTATCTGCATTATTTGAATAATTAAAACTTCCTGTTTGAACTGATTTATTATCAATTACAATATATTTATTATGCATAATTTTAAATTCATTATTTAAGGATACAGGAATATTTGCATCTAATAAAGCTTGAACATCGGAGCCATTTCCATTTGCTGATTTTGCATCGACAACAACGCGCACATTCACACCTCGATGATGAGCATTAACAAGTGCATTGAAAATATCATCACTTGTAATGACAAAAGCGGCTAAATTAATACTTGATTGGGCTTCATTTATCGCATTTAATATGACATCAAAAGCACCTGAATTTGGACTAAATCCGACACTCGCATTTTGGTTTGAAAGTTTTACAGGTATGGCATTTAAAGCAAAAGGAACGAACATAACAATAGAAACAAAAAAAACACGGCAATTTTTATGCATATTTCCCTCTATAAATTGTATTTGTAGAGGGAAATACTAACAACGGATATTCTGAATTGCAAATTTTTTTTTATAATAAAATTTTTTTAAATTACATTTTTTAATTCGAGTTTAGAACACTCAATAATAATTCGATCTGGTATTTTATCCAAAGGTAACACCTCATCTATAGCACCTTTAGCTATTGCCTTCTTAGGCATCCCAAAAACCACACAGGATTTTTCATCTTGAGCTATGTTAAAACTCCCTGCTTTTTTCATTTCAAACAGACCTTCCGCCCCATCTCCTCCCATACCTGTCAATATGATTCCCATACCATGTTTGCCAACATTTCGAGCCATAGAAGAAAATAATGGATTTGCAGAGGGTCTTACACCATGAATTAACGGCCCCTCTTTTAAACGAATAAAGTAACTATTTTGAATTCGAATGATTTCCATATGAATATCCCCGGGAGCAAGCAAAGCTCTACCAGGTAAAACTTCATCATTATTTTCAGCTAATTTTAATTCAAATTGACAAACCCTACCTAATGATTCAGCAAAACTCAATAAAAATTCTTTAGGCATGTGTTGAACAATTAAAATTCCGGGAATATTTGATGGCAATTTAGATAATAAATTTCTTAAAGCTTCTGTTCCACCAGTTGAAGCTGCTATGGATATGATTTTAATTTTTTGGTTTTTTGTTATTTCTGGTAGCGGCTCAATTGCAATTTGTTTTACAACAGGTTTTATTTCAACTTTATTATTTAAAATTGCTCTTGCAGCTACTCTTACTTTAGTTATTAGACTATGTGCAATGGGTTCTATATTTAGTCCTGGAGATATTACTTGTTTTGGAAAGATATCAATTGCTCCAAGAGAAAATGCTTTTAATGCATTTTCTGAATTTTCTTTTGCAAAACTACTAATTATGATGGTTGGTATCGGATAAATTTTCATCATTTTTTCAAGAAATGTCAATCCATCCATTTTAGGCATATGAAGATCAAGAGTAACAACATCGGGTTTTAGTTTTTCTAACATTTCTAGGGCAACAAAGGAATCATCAATAGCACCAACAACTTCTATTGATTGATCAAAAGAAAGTAAGCTCGTAATAAATTTACGAATAGAAATGGAATCATCAACTATTAATACTTTTATTTTTTTCTTTATTAGGGTTTTATTTTTCAAAAATTCCTCAGTTCATTTCTAAAAATCATTCTACCTTTAAAAGGATACAAAATATCTTCTTAACAAGATTAGGCAAAAAATTACGATAGATAAGGAGCTGACGTTCACTCTAGCAGGGTGCTAATTCTTTCATATTATTTTGAAGCTTTTGGCTCATTTGATTTTTATCATAATACACTTCCATAAGGGTAAGTGCCCAAGAAGGAGCACAGACTCCAGTTTGAGAACGATCATTATGACTAAAAGCTTCGGTTATGGTATTCTTGTTACGTTTTCCACTCGCAATTTCAATAGAGGTACCAACAATATTTCGAATCATATTTTTTAAAAATCCGTCTCCCCAAATATCTATAATTAACATTTCTGGATAAATAGGATGAGTCCAAGCATCAATTTTAAAAATTTGACGTACCGTTGTCTTAGCGGAACAATCTGAGGCACGAAAAGCGGCAAAATCATGTTCTCCAACAAATTGAGCCAAATAAATTTTAACGTCCTCTAAAGAGAGTTTTGAGCGAACATGCCAACATCTTTTTGTCAGAATAGCGTGTTCAGAAAAACCGTGCCAAATTAAATAACGATAATGTTTCCCGGTAGATTGAAAACGGGAATGAAAATCAGAATCAACAAATTCGGCATGATAAACAGAAATATCAAGCGCTAAGTTTGCGTGTAATATTCCATTAAAACCTTTTATAATTCTTTCTTCTGTTAATTGAGTTACCGTATGAAAATTCAAAACATAATACTGAGCATGAACACCCGCATCTAATCGACTGCATCCACATAAAGTAACAGTTTCATTTGTTAATATTTCCCAAGCTTTATTTAATGCTTCTTGAACAGTAAAGACATTGGGTTGATATTGATAACCATGAAATTTTTCACCATTCCAAGAAACAATTAATTTTAAATTTCGATATTCCTTAGTTTCCATTTAAACATCACCTGATAGCAATATGATTTGTTCTTTTAAAATATTCATTTTATCACGTAGTTCTGCAGCTAGTTCAAACTCCATTCTTTGAGATGCTTTTTGCATTTCTTTATAAAGTTTTTGAACATGTTTCTCTAATTTTTTAGGATCTTTTAATATTTTCATATCACCTAAATGAGATACAGCTTGCATCAGTTTTTCTTGATAATTATCACCATAATCTAAATTATAAATTTTTCGAAGATCTTCTGGTATTTTTTTTAATATAGTTTGAGGAGTTATTTTATTTAATTGGTTAAATTCGTCTTGTTTTATTCTTCTTCGATTTGTTTCTTCAAGACAATATTTAATACTATCTGTTTCTTTATCTGCATATAAAATAACGCGCCCATTGATATTACGCGCAGCTCTTCCCACTGTTTGTATTAAACTTGTCCTACTGCGAAGAAATCCCTCTTTATCGGCGTCTAAAATGGCTACTAAAGCAACCTCAGGAAGATCTAATCCTTCTCTTAATAAATTAATACCAACAAGAACATCAAAAATACCAAGACGTAAATCTCGTAAAATTTCGACTCGCTCTATACTATGAATTTCAGAATGTAGATATTTTATTTTAATATTAAAATCTGCAAAATAAGAAGTGATATTTTCGGCCATTTTTTTTGTTAACGTTGTTACTAAAACACGGGATTTTTTTGCTATTGTTTCTTTAATTTCAAATAAAAGATCGTCAATTTGTCCTTTTGCTGGTTTGACTTCAATAATGGGATCAATTAAACCTGTTGGACGAATAATTTGCTCTACAATTTCACTGCCAGCATGTTCTAATTCATATTTAGCAGGTGTTGCAGAAACATAAATGGTTTGACCCATCCGCAATTTAAATTCATCAAAATTTAAGGGACGATTATCTAGCGCAGAAGGCAAACGAAATCCATATTGAACCAATGTTTCTTTACGAGCACGGTCTCCACGATACATACCTCCAATTTGAGGAACAGTGACATGGCTTTCATCGATGACTAACAAATAATCTTTTGGAAAATAATCTAATAATGTAGAGGGAGGTTCTCCAGGATTTCTTCCATCAAGGTAACGAGAATAATTCTCTACGCCTTGGCAGTAGCCAATTTCTCGGATCATTTCAATGTCATGTAATGTTCTTTGCTCAACTCGATGCGCTTCAATTAATTTTCCTTGATCTTTAAATTCTTCCATTTTTTTCAATAAATCTTTGGTAATATTAGCAACAATTTCTTCTATTTTTTCATTATCTAGGACATAGTGAGAGGCTGGGTAAATACTTACTTTATGTATTTTATCTAAAATCGTTCCACGAAGGGCATCGATGGTTGCTATTTTTTCAATTTCGTCCCCCCAAAATTGAACACGGACTGCTTTTTCATTTTCATAAGCAGGAATAACTTCAACAATATCTCCACGAACTCTAAATTTACCACGTTCTAGTGAAATATCATTTCTACTGTATTGAATTGCTAATAATTGGCGGATAAAATCGTCGCGTGAAAGTTTGCTTCCTTGCTCCAATAAAATTCGAGAATTTAAATAAGCATCGGGAGCCCCAAGTCCATAAATACAGCTAACGGAACTGACAATAATAACGTCCCGTCTTTCAAATAACGACTTTGTAGCACTATGACGCATTTTATCAATATCATCATTAATAGATGCGGTTTTATCAATAAAGGTATCTGTACTTGGCACATAGGCTTCAGGCTGATAATAATCATAATAGCTTACAAAATATTCCACCGAATTATTTGGAAAAAGCTCTTTAAATTCTTGGAATAATTGAGCTGCAAGCGTTTTATTATGTGCAATTACCAATGTAGGACGTTGCGTTTTTGCAATCACATTGGCAATGGTAAATGTTTTTCCAGAGCCTGTTACCCCTAATAATATTTGTTCAGAAACCCCATTATTTAAACCATCAATTAATTTATGAATTGCTTGAGGCTGATCTCCCATAGGCTCCATGGGCCATTCTGTTTGGAATTTTTCATCAACCATAAATTTCCTTTTTTTAATCTCTTTTAGAAGCTTGTTTTATCATATTTGCAACAACTTCAGACCAATATGGGTGGGAATTTAAAGAAGGTACCAATTTTAAATCTTCACCACCTAATGACAGCCATTGTTCCTTTGCTCTTATTTGAATTTCTTCAAGAGTCTCTAAACAATCTGCAACAAAAGCAGGACACATTACGGCTATTCTTTTAAAGCCTTTTTGTGCAATTTCGGGTAATACAAGATCGGTATAGGGTTTAATCCATGGACTTCTGCCTAAACGAGATTGAAAAGAAGTTACAAAGGTATCTTTTTTCAATTGCATTTTATTTGCAATGGATCTTGTCGTATCATAACATTGTGCACGATAACAATAAAAATTTTCATTGCAAATTTCATCGCAACAGCTTTCTTTTTGCAAACAATGTCTTCCTTTAGATAAATCCGATTTTACAATATGTCTTTCTGGAAGACCATGATAACTAAACAAAGTGAAATCTGGTTTAAATTCATTCATAATATCTTTATATATAATAGAAAAACTTTCAATAAAACCAGGGTTATTATAAAAAGGTGGCATATAAATGAGTTGAGGAACATTCCACATGGAATTTGCAATTTTTCCTACTTTTTCAAATACAGTTCCTGTTGCAGCAGAAGAATATTGAGGAAATAAAGGAAAAACAATAATTTTATGCGCCCCATTTTGAACTAACTTATGGATCGCTTTTTCAAGGGATGGATTTTGATAACGCATACAAAATTCAACCAAATAATTTTCTCCTAATAATTGAGAAACATTTTTAGCTAAATTGGAACTATGACACATGAGAGGTGACCCTTCAGGTAACCACACCATTTTATACGCATGAGACGATTTTGAACTTCGAAAAGGTAAAATAATCAACCGTAACAAAAGAAAACGAGCTAAAGCAGGAATGTCAATGACACGAGGATCGGACAAAAATTCTTTTAAATAGCGCCTGACATCGGGAGTTTCTGGAGAGTTCGGTGTCCCCACATTCACTAATAAAACTCCAACTTTATTGTTTAAATTCATTTTAAATTCCATTATTTTAAAAATAATCACAAGGGAATTCTTGTTCTATAAAAATAGGCAAGAATCAAACATATAGGAAAAACAGTAGCCCTCTTTTCCTAAAAATTGAATTATCATGACTTATTAAAGGTTACCACCGAATCCAGTAGGTTTAAAAATGTTTTCCATCCGAAATCGATTTTTAATAACCATGTGCTTTTTAATTGCACTTGCCTCAAGCGTTTGTCTTACATTTGGAGCATGGCTTTTATTTATCCAATTAAAAAACTCATCTTTAAAACTTTTAAACTCGGCAAAAGAAACGATTCAATCTTCCATTGAATATGAATATTTAAAATTAGGAAGTGATACAAAAATACTTGCTAGTTTAAGTGATTTTATAAAAGAAATAGAATCAAGACAAAATTTTGCAGTTTTAAAAATTGCAGAAAAATTTCAAAATGAATCGGAACTATCCGAAGTTTCAAGTTATGATAATGAAGGAAATCCAATTTCTTTAGGTGGTGATAAAAAAAATACACAATTTATTAATTTTTTTTCAGATTCTAATAATAAACCATTATTTGATGGATTTAAAACCGCTTTAAATGGAAAATCCACTTCTAATTTATTTGTAAACTCACATGTAAAAATAATAAATATCTCTCCCATTATATCAGCGAAACAAAAAGTGTGTGGTATTTTATCCACATCAATTCATTTAGACAATAAATTTTTAGAAAAAACCGCAAGACTGACGGGTGTTGATATTTCCTTTTTTTCAAATCATAATATCATTTCAAGCTCAATTGATGATGTAAGTGAAAAAAATATAATTTCACAAGAATTTGAAATGAATAAAATAAAAAATAATGAAAAAGAAAAATCTTGGGTATCAAATCATTCTTATTATTTACTATTCCCTATAAAAAGCACATCAACAGATAATAAACTATATTCTCTTTTATCCATTTCAAATAAAGAAAATGTTTATGTATTTGATAGCGTAAAAAAATTTATTATTTTGTTTGGTATTTTTATCATTATCATCTCACTAATTGTATCTACATTTATTGCCTCAGGAATTACGAAAGGAATAAAA
>NZ_JBIPMD010000146.1:0-8325 GCF_044369315.1 Silvanigrella sp. | reverse complement strand
CCATTATTTAAAATTAATCTTGAGATTAAAGATTTAAATGATTTACCGGAAGTTGAAAAACGATATATAATGTGTTCAAAAATAGTTGGAAAAGAAACAATAGATAAAATAAATATTGAAATAGATAAAATATTAAAATAAAATTTATATATTTATTTTATATTTTTTACCATTTGATCTATATTGATGTGTTTTTCGTTAATTTGTATATCAATTTGTTTCTCAATTTTTTCGCGAATTTTAGGGTCTAATTTTGGACTATAACCAGCATAAACAAAAACGGAATCTCCAGGTAATTCTACCGCTTTGATTTTATCATATACGTTTTCTTTTTTTGCTAAATAAATATAAGCATAATATAAATAACCGTATATTGCATCTATTCTTCCGGCTAAAAGCTTTTTTAATAAGAGATTAACAGAATCTTGGCTCGAAGATTCCTCAAAGTTTAACACATTTCTATTTTGAATTAAAAAAGATGATCTTGCTCCATTTTTATTAGACCCTATGACGATATCTTTTAATTGACTTGCTGATGTTATTTTGTCGTATTTAAAATCTATTTTAGTAATTAGAAAACTTTTTGAACTATATAAGGCATTATTACCTACTATAACTCCAAAGTCGGTTTTATTTTTTGAAGACATTGCTATCATATCAATATCCCCCTTTTTTAAATCGATATAAAGTCTAGTCAGTGGAAAAGCTTCAAATTGAAACTCATAGGGTGTATTGGGCATAATATGATTTTTATAAAAATCAATAATAGCACCTTTGTTTTTGTGATCAATCGATTCAAATGTAAAAGGTGGCGCTATAAAATACCCTATTTTAATTATTTTTTTCTCATTTTGCGCAAAAATGGGGGAGGTGGTAATCAAAAAGAAGAATAGGGAGATTGATATTTTATAAATTTTAACCCACTTTATTTTATTTATTATAATAATTTTAGACATATAGGGTAAAGTTATTTTTCCTTTCTTTTTTAACCTTTCAAAAATCTTTTCATCCTCATATCGGTAAATAAAAAGAGGAATAAAGTAGGCTAAAGGTAGCATAAAAGTTACTTGACTCAGAATGGAAATGAAGAGAAAAGAAAAAAATTAGAAATGTCATCGATATTTTTAGTTGGTTGCATTTCTTTCTTTTTTTCTAATTATCTGTTGAGGTTTGTTTTGCTTAAATATTTAGTCATTCCTTTTTTGTTTATATCCTATTTTTTTATAGATTCTCCCCTTGTATTGTTTTTAAATAAAAATGGTATAAATAAGAATTTTATTTTAGAGATATTTACTCATATTCCCGATGGCATAATTGCTATACTTTTTATCTATTTTATTTTATTTATTTTTGTTTACAGAAAATGGCAAAAGTATAAGTGTTTTCATATTTTTTTTATGGCCATGATTTCTGTTGCTATTAGTGTTCAAGTAAAAGATCTTTTGAAATATGTTTTTGGAAGATATTGGCCTGATACCTGGATTAATGGAAATCCATCCTTAATTGTTCATAATGCATATGGATTTCATTTTTTTCAAAAAGGATCTGAATATTCTTCTTTTCCATCTGGGCATACAACAGTTACATTTGCATTTTTTACTGTTTTTATATTTTTCTATCCTAAATTTAGAAACTATTTTTATATTCCCATGTTTCTTTTAGGCTTAGGACAAGTTTTAAAACATTATCATTTTTTAAGTGATGTTGTTGCCGGTGGTTTTCTTGGCTGGGGAGTAGGGACAATAATATGTAAATTTTATATGATTCATAATGATAAGAAATTAATCAAATAAAAATTATTTTAATTTCATGTTTCATATACTTTCTCTAAGATTTATTCCGTATCTTCTTTGTTATTTAAAAATGTTGAAACTTGAATATCATATTCCAACTCCAATCCTTTAAATGTTCTTAAAAAAGCATGATTGGATGAAGTTAAATTTTCTTTACATCTTATATCACCATTATTTTTTATTTTTCCAATTTTACTTTATGCTAAAACAAGTTTATCAGATAATGTTTCTTTCGAATTTTTAAACGTATTTTTCATAACTAGTAATTTGTTTTTATGAGTTAATAAATTTCCAGCTATGGCTTAAGTAAATTCTTGTCTGAAAGAGGGGATCAAATATTTTATCACTAAGATGTTTATTTATTACAGAAGCGGTATAATAGGGATCATCTTGAACCATAAAATCAATGGCCGTATCAAACCACATATCTGAAAAATCATTTATTATTGCTTGAATAATCATTATTCCATATCCATTTGTATCGTTAACAAGATCCTCAGCTATTTTAACTGTTCTTAACATGGGAAGGCAGGTGCCCAATACAGCACTAGTTTCATTCGTTTCTTTATCCATGGCAAGAATAGAAAATGTAGCGTATGCATATGTTTTTATAAATAAAATTAAAATTTATAAAACTAGTTTCATTTTAGCTCATTTTCAAAAAGAAAATTCGTATATTATTTATTTTAAAAAAAAATTAAAATTATGATTTTTTAAAATATAAAATCATTTATTGCTTTGGGGTTAAATTTATTGTACTATTAAGAAATATTTTCAATCATCATGGCATTATTAATTTAAAAAACTTAATAAATTTAGGTGTTTTATGAAAAAACATATATTGCATTTGATTTATATCTGTATTTTATTTTTTTCATTCCATTGTTATGGATCATTTAAAGTAGAATTTTATAATAATTATGAAGATTCTCAGTTACTCATTCAAAGAGTTTTTACCAACAGAGATGTTCCTATTAGTGAGATTTTTTTAGCTAATAAAGATGATAAAGTTCTGTTAAACGATAATGGATATTTTATTATACATTTTACTTATACCATTAAATTCGAAGATACGAATATTCCATGCTCATGGGTAAATTTATATGGAGTAAATTATGCAAATGGTTGGGGAATAAAAATGATCTTAAATGATAGTGAAGTTGGAACCATATGCATAAATAAAAAATTTATAATTGATACAAAGGCTCGGGCTATTTTAGAATATTATCAGGGGCATGATAAAAAAACATATTTAAAATTTTATAATGATGGGTGGTGGCAAAATAGTAATTCTTTTCCAAATAGTTTAAATATAAAATTAGAATAATTTATTTTCCTTTTGAATTGAGTTTTTCTCTTGAGATAATAAGTCCATGGCTTACGTCATAAGGTGACAAACCAACAGTCACTTTATCTCCTATAATTACGCTAATTTGATATTTTCGCATTCTTCCCGATATTTTCGCTGAAATAATTTGTCCTGTATTTAGGCTTACTGAATATTTTCCGCCTGCAAAAACATTCGTAACAATACCTTCAACATTTAAAAGGTCTGATCGGCTCATAAAAGAAGCCTCCTATTTAATTTTAAGTTGCTACATTAAATAGTATTTCATATTAGGAAAGATAAAATCAAGCCTTTTTAAAAAAAATAATCTTTTTGTTAATCATCAAAAGCTACAATTGTTACTCCATCTCCACCTTCTCCTTGGCGGCCGCTACGAAATCTTAATTTATAGGATGATTCTTCTAAATGTTTTCGAACAGATTCTTTCACTTTTCCCATTCCATGACCATGGATGATAACAACTCTATCAACTTGCATTCGATTCATTTTATCTAATTCAATATCAAGTTTATTAAGAGATTCATCCACCGTATTTCCGCGTAAATTTATTGTATTGCCTGAATGCTGAAGAGTGGGTGGAATTTCGCTGTCTTGAAGGTTTTGGATTTTTTTTGTTTTCGAATTTTGTTTTTGTTTTGAAAATAATTTTGTTTTTGAAAAGGATTCGTTTTTTAGAGAGGTTTGATTTTCATTTATAGGAGTTAATTCGTGATAAGATATTTTAACTTTCATAATTCCAAATTGGCACTCAATATTTCCTTTTGAATCGGCTCCTTTTAATACAGTTCCTTTTTCTCTAAATTTTGCCGATTTTACAATCATACCTGGTTTCCAATATTCAGGTGGCCTTCCTTGAGCGATTGTTTCAATTGCTGTTTGTTTCGCTGATTTTGCTTTTTCTTTCGTGGATTTTTCAAGCTCTTGCAATGTATCAAGATCATCATGAAGACTCTCTTCAATGTCGTCAAATGAGTTTTTCATAGCGTTTAAACTCATACGAGCTTCATCTAATAATGCTCTGCTTGACATATGCTTCGGTGCTCTAAACTTAGCTGCTTTTTCATCTAAAGAGTCATAGTCAATGCTGGATTCAGCGTATTGTTTTTTAGGAAGCTTTAATTCTGAAAGAGCATCAAAACCTAAAAGTTTTTTTGGCTTTAGTTGATTTTTAGAATTTGAAATATCTATTTTATCACTTTTTTTATCTGTTTCTTTATTTTGATTTTCAGAAGTTGATATTTCAATATTATTTGTATTTTGAACCATATTTGATTGATCATTTAAATCGCGTAAAATGCTTTCTTTTTGTTTTTCAAATTGGCGTTCTCGAATTTCTAAACGATTTTCAAAAGCATTTAATCTTTTTTGTAATTTATTTCGATAATTTTCAACGAGTGAATTTCTTAGTTCAGATAATTTTTCTTTTTCATGATGCAAGGATTTTAATTCGTGTTCAAGTTTTTTTGTTAAGTTATTTTGCTGTTTTAATTCTTCAGTGACTTCAATTCGTTTTAATTGAAGGTCTTTTAGAATATTTTCCATTCTTTGTGATTCATTGCCATAATATCCTCTCGCTTTTTGTATGATTTCATTATTCAATCCCATACGTTCGGCGAGTTCTATTGCGTAACTTTGCCCAGGAATGCCATTCAATAATTTATAAGTTGGCAACAATTTATGAGGTTCAAACTCCATGCTTCCATTAAAAAAGCGATGATCTCCGTCAGCGAGAGTTTTTAAATTCGAGAAGTGAGTTGTTATGATTACAGTTGCTTTTTTATTTGAAAAATATTCTAAAGTAGCGCGCGCCATGGCAACACCAATGGCGGGATCGGTTCCAACAAAACCTTCATCAAGTAATATGAGAGTTAATTCATTTGCCTCTTCTGCTATTTTTTTTAATTGGGACAAATGACCTGAAAACGTAGAGAGATCTTCTTCTCTGTTTTGTCTATCTCCCAGTTCAACAAAAATATTTTCATAATCTAATATTTCTGCTTTTTCACAAGAAACAAAAAGACCCGCTTTTGCCATGAGAGCAGTAACGCCTACTGTTTTCATAGCAACAGTTTTACCGCCTGCATTGGGACCACTTAATACCCATATTTTAGGAGAGCTTTCTCCATGTCTTTGAGGCATAAGTTGAAGATCATTTGCAACGCAAGACTTTTTTTCTAGGAGAAAAAGAGGATGTTTTGCATTGATTAATGAAAACCGAGCATTATTTTCTTTTGGTTCTAAAAATTGTGGACGTATCCCTTCAATAGCGCCAGCAAATTTTGTTCTTGCTGAAATCAGATCAAATTTTGTCAAAACTTCGGAAGAATTTAAAATATCTTCATGAACAAGGTAACATTCTTTAGAAAGTTCACGTAAAATGCGATTTTCTTCTATTTCGACGTCGGATTGGGCTTTTTCTAAATTGGAATGTTGCATGGCAAGAGCGTGGGGTTCAATAAAAACGGTAGACCCGGATTGGCTCACTCCTCTTGGAATTCCCTCAATCCCCGTTTTGCGATCCGAACGCACAGGAAGAACATATCGACCTTCTCTTAACATCCAAACATTATCTTGAAGTGAATTCCGAACATCTTGTTTTTTTAATATTTCTTCTAAGTGTTCTACTATTTTACGTTTCGCATTTTCCAAGCGGCTTCTTGCCGAATAGAGTTCAGGAGAAGCAGTAGATAAAATAGATCCATTTATATCAACACTTTTATTTAATTTTGCGAGCAAATCCATTTGTGGCTTGAGCTCACAAGCAAGTTGAAACAAAGTGGGGTATTTTATTGTTCTCGCTTTTTCATTTTTAAAATAATTTTGAATTGAATGGCAAAGCTTGAGTGTAATTAAAATTTGGAATAATGCTTGTGGGGATAAAATAGCTCCTCTGCGAAGAAGATTTTCAAATAGACTGAAATCAAAAGTCTCAAGTGAAATTCCATTCCCTAAGGTATTTAAATCGAGCATTTCAGAGGTTGTAGTAAAATAAAAATCTCTTTCTTCAAAATCTAACCAAGGTTCTAAATTGGATAATAGTTTTTTTGAATGAGGAAATACTGAAAAACCAGCTAAATAGCTCGTTATTTTATTCCATTCAAGACGCATGAGAGCGTCATTGCGAAGAAATGATTGGGGACTGTTGTCAATGTTGTTATCATGTTCCATAAGAATTACACACCGGTTTAAGGTTGGTTTCCAAGCTTTGCGGAATGATGTATAAACGTATTGAAGGCAAACATCAATAGGAGTAAAGACTTGGCTCGCCTAAAAAACTTTGTCGATCAAGATGAACGACGTAACAATTTTAAAAAAATTGAAAAAATAAAAAAAGAAAAAAGATCTGTTCGTGGACGTATTATTGACGATTGGATTATTGATTCTCCTAATTCGGATCTTACTAAAAAAGAAATGAAAGAAAAACTGGATGAACTTTATAAAAAAGGTTTACGCCGTGGGCGTGTAATTGAAGTTCAAAAAAGAAATGTTTTTATTGCAGAAGAAAATGAAGAAGGCCTTCCCGAAAGAGAAAATTTGTGGTTATGCTCTGTAGCAAAAAGACATTTCCAACGGGCACATAAAGAACGTAACTTTGTTGTTGTTGGCGATCGTATTTTGTTTGAACCAAATGCGGAATTGAAGTTTGATGCTGAGGGGCAACCTATTGATACCGATCTTCCTCATGGAGTTGTTCAGCATTCTTTTTTAAGGACAAGTAAAATATCAAGAAAAGATCCCATGCATCCGGAATGGGAACATGTGATGCTTGCAAATATTGATCTTGTCGCGATTGTCGCATCTGTATTAAATCCTGAAGTCCGTTGGGGATTGATTGATCGTTTTTTAGTACAAGCTGAAATTGAAAAAATACCTGCCGTTATTATTTTAAATAAAGTAGATTTATTAGAAAATGAAAAACTTGCTAGTAAAGATTTTCTCGAGACTTATAAAAAACGTATTGCAATTTATAAAAGCATTGGATACGAAATTGTAGAAATTTGTGCCTTAAAACCCAAAAAAAATATGGATAACGTAAAATATTTACGAAAATTATTTAAAGGAAAGTTAATTGGATTTGCGGGACATTCCGGAGTTGGGAAAAGTAGTCTTTTAAATTTAATGAAACCTGAATTTGAGCAAATTGTAGATGAAAATCCAGATATTTTTTATAAAGGACGCCATACAACTACTTATAATAGTTTATTACAATTAGATATTGGTGCCTATGCTATAGATACACCAGGAATTCGTTCTTTTGATATTCACAATTACGATCCTATTACGTTAAGTTATTGCTTTCCCGAATTTCGGCCTTTTAAATGTAAATATAGAGAATGTGCTCATGACCACGAACCACTATGTGGAATCAAACAGGCCGTTGCTGATGGTAAAATATCAAAGGAACGTTATCGCAGTTATATGGGAATATTAAAAGGAGTGAGTTTCAGAGAAGGTGAGGGCGACTCCACAGATGCAACTATGATTGCCGATCTAAAAGCTCGTGAACAAAAACGTGATGAAGATTTAGCAAAAGAAGAGATATTAAATCAAGAAATAAAGTAAAAAAGGAAATAAAAATGGATAACCACTTAAACTTTGAAGTAACAAAACCAGAAATTGTTATTGTTGGTGGTGGCGTCTCAGGATTGCTTTTAGCATTAAAAATTTCCAAGGATCCTAAAAAATTAGCAAACGGTATTATTCTTATTGAAAAACAACCACAATTAGGTGGCCGTTTTTTTTTCTCTTCATCCGCAAATTTTTTTGGTAAGAATTATGAAGAAATTACAAATGAATTATTTGAAAATTCATCCAAAAAAATAAATTTAAGTGGTCCTGGTTTTGAATCTATGTCATCTGTTTCTTTAGAAGCTCTTTTTCGCCATTTTGAATCTCATTTAAGTGAAGAAGAAAGAAACGAGTTTGAAGAGTTTTTCAAAAATGAGAATGAAAATCCGAATACAAATACACATAAAAATTATTTTATTAAAAAAGAATTTGTTTCTGATAGAGAGCTTTTTTCAGGTTCTTCCGAAATTTTAACAAAAAAAGAATCCGAAATTCTTCGTTCCTTTGTTGAAGACTTTTACCAAGAAAAAAATAATAAAGAAAATAATAATTTAATTATAAATGAAAATATTGTTTTTGAAAAATCACCACAATGGACAGAACTTTCTAAAGCAA